>NZ_JBEXJK010000030.1:0-38705 GCF_040609095.1 Kitasatospora sp. NPDC004799 | reverse complement strand
GAGCCGCTCGGCGTCCGGCAGGCCGCCGCGGTTGTGGCCGGCACCCCCGGCAGCACCGTCGAGTGGCGGCGGACGGACGCGGCCGGGCTGCGCGAGCAGCTCGCCGCCGGCAAGGTCTACGGCGCGCTGGTCGTCCCGAAGGGCTTCAGCGCCGACGTCACCGCGCTGGCCGCCGGCGGCGCCACCGAACGGCCGGCGGTGACGGTGCTCACCAACCCCGGCATGGGCAGCCTCGGCTCCTCGTTCGCCGCGCAGATCGCCCAGAACGCCGCCCGTCAGGCCTCGCTGGCGGTCGGCAAGCAGCTGCTGGCCGCCGTCCCCGCCTCCGGCGCCCCGGGCCCGGACACCGGCGCCACCGCGCGGCTGCTGCTCGCCGACCCGATCGCCGTCACCACCCAGGTCGGGCACCCGATCGGCGGCCACAGCGGGCTCGGCCTGAGCGCCTTCTACTACACCCTGCTGGCCGTGCTGACCGGTTTCATCGGCGCCAACATCATCCACAGCGGCGTCGACGGCGCGCTCGGCTACAGCGACAGCGAGATCGGCCCCTGGCACACCCGCCGCCCGACCGTCCCGATCAACCGCACCCAGACCCTGCTGCTCAAGATGGTCATGACGGCCGGGATCATGCTGCTCACCACCTCGCTGGTGCTGCTCTGCTCGGTCGGCATCCTCGGGATGGACGCCCCGCACCAGGCGCTGCTGTGGATCTTCGCCTACTGCGCGAGCCTCGCCGTGGGCCTCGGGGTGCAGGCGATCAACGCCGCGTTCGGCGGGATCGGGCAGCTGGTGTCGATGTTCGTCTTCATCGCGCTGGCGCTGCCCTCCTCCGGCGCCACCGTCCCGCTCCAGGCGGTGCCCGGCTTCTACCGCTTCCTGAGCGTCTTCGAGCCGATGCGCCAGCTCAGCGACGGCATCCGGGCGATCCTCTTCTTCGACGCCCGGGCCGACGCCGGGCTGACCCGCGGCTGGATCATGATCGGCATCGGCTCGGCGCTGGCCCTGCTGTTCGGCTTCGGGATGACCCGCTACTACGACCGCAAGGGCCTGCACCGCTGGACGCCCCAGCCGTCCGACTGAATCCCGGCCGAGGCGTCCGATCCCGGGGAGCGGTCACGACCGGGTGATCGTCACCTTCAGGTGCTTCATGATCGGCTGGTCGCTCTGGGTGCTGTAGTCGCCGATCGCGCACAGCACGTTCAGCTCCGGCATGTACCCGGCCGCGCAGCCGCGCGGGATGTCGTACGGGACGGCCAGGAAGCCGTGCACCGAGCGGGTGCTGCCGTCCCGGGCGGTGCTGGTGACGTCCACCGGGTCGAACTCGGCCAGGCCGCGCTCGCGCATGTCGTCCCGGTTCATGAAGACCAGGGTGCGCAGGTTCCGGATGCCCCGGTAGCGGTCGTTGTCCGAGTAGATGGTGGTGTTCCACTGGTCGTGCGAGCGCATCGTGCCCAGCGCCAGGGTGCCCGGCTCGGGGACGACGTCGGGCAGCGGGGCGGTGGAGAACTCGGCCTTGCCGGAGCGGGTGTCGAAGACCAGCTCGCGGGCCGGCTGCTTGATCCGGAAGCCCAGCGGGAGCCGCACCCGGCGGTTGAAGTCCTCGAAGCCGTCCAAGACCTTGGCCATGGTGTCGCGGATCCGGTCGTAGTCCTCGATGTACCACTCCCACGGGGTGGGGCTGTCCGGCAGCGCCGCGCGGGCCATCCCGGCGACGATCGCGGGCTCGGAGAGCAGGTGCGGCGAGGCCGGGCGCTTCATGCCGACCGACAGGTGCACCATGCTCATCGAGTCCTCGACCGAGGTGGACTGCACCCCGGCCCGCTGGTGGTCCTTCTCGGTCCGCCCCAGGCAGGGCAGGATCAGCGCCGCCCGCCCGTGCACCAGGTGGCTGCGGTTGAGCTTGGTGCTCACCTGGACGGTCAGCTCGCAGGACTCCAGGGCGCCGTAGGTGTACGGGGTGTCCGGCGCGGCGAGCGCGAAGTTGCCGCCCATGCCGACGAACACCGTGACCTCGCCGCGCCGCATCGCCTCGATCGTGTTGACGGTGTCCAGCCCGTGCTCGCGCGGCGGCTCGATCCCGCACACCTCGGCGAGCCGGTCCAGGAACCCGGTGGTGGGCCGGTGGTCGATGCCGCAGGTGCGGTTGCCCTGGACGTTGCTGTGCCCGCGCACCGGGGAGGGGCCGGCCCCCTCGCGCCCCAGGTTGCCGCGCAGCAGCAGCAGGTTGACGATCTCGCGGACGGTGTCCACGCCGTGCTCGTGCTGGGTGACGCCCAGGCACCAGCTGAAGATCGAGCGGTCCGCCTCCCGGTAGATCCGGGCCGCCTTGAGGACGTCCGCCCGGTCCAGCCCGCTCTGCCGCTCGATCTCCTCCCAGGGCGTGGACTCGCAGACGGCGCGGTAGGCCTCGAAGCCGGAGGTGTGGCGGTCGATGAACAGCCGGTCCAGTGCCCGCTCGTCGGTCGCGGACTGCTCCAGGATCGCCTTCGCCATGCCGCGCAGCAGCGCCATGTCGCCGCCGATCCGCGGCTGGAGGTTCAGGGTGCTGGTGCGGGTGGACCGGTTCAGCGCCATGTCGGTGAAGTCGTGCGGGATGATCGTCCGGGTCGCCGCCGCCTCGACCAGCGGGTTGACGTGCACGATCTGCGCGCCGCGCTTGTACGCCTCGGCGAGCGAGGTGAGCATCCGGGGCGCGTTGGAGGCCGCGTTGACGCCCAGGATGAACAGCGCGTCGGTGACCTCCCAGTCCTTGAGGTCGACCGTCCCCTTCCCGGTGCCGAGCGCGGCCTGCAGCGCCCGGCCGCTGGCCTCGTGGCACATGTTGGAGCAGTCGGGCAGGTTGTTGGTGCCCAGCTCGCGGGCCAGCAGCTGGTACAGGAAGGTCGCCTCGTTGCCGAGCCGGCCGGAGGTGTAGAACGCGGCCCGGTTCGGGTCGTCCAGCCCGCGCAGGGTGCGGCCGACCAGCTCGAAGGCGTCCTTCCAGCTGATCGGGACGTAGTGGTCGGTGGCCGGGTCGTAGACCATCGGCTCGGTGAGCCGGCCCTGGTCCTCCAGCTCGAAGTCGCTCCACCCGTTCAGCTCGGTCACCGTGTGGGCGGCGAAGAACTCCCGGCCGACCCGCTTGCGGGTCATCTCCCAGGTGACGTGCTTGATGCCGTTCTCGCAGATGTCCAGGTGCAGGCCCTTGGTGTCGTCGGGCCAGGCGCAGCCGGGGCAGTCGAAGCCGGTCCGCTCGTGGTTCATCCGCATCACCGCGCGCGGCCCGTCCAGGTACGCGCCCTCGCGGACCAGGAAGCGGGTGACGCTCTTGGCGGCGCCCCAGCCGGCGGCCGGGTGGTGGTACGGCTCGGCGCGGGGCGGGCCGGCGGGGGAGGGGCCGACCTCCTCCGGCGGCTGCTGCGGTTCCCGCGGGGGCGTGGTGACGGCGTCGTCGGAGGTGGTCACGGTGGTCGCCTTCCGTCGCACGGGGGTCGGACACCCGGCGTTGGGTCGAGGCTACGTCGGGCGGACCGGCCCCGCGCGTCGGGAGGGCGGACGCATCGCGGTCACCCGGCCGGCAGGCTGCCCAGGACGGCGGCCACCTCGGTGCGCCGGGCGACCTCCAGCAGCGCCCGGGCCATCACCGAGCCGGGCTCCCGGGCGGCGATCACCAGCCCGATCGGCGCGCTGTGCGCCGGCTCCGCCAGCGGGACGGCCTGCATCCCGTGCGGCACGCCGAACACGTGCAGCCAGGCGTACGGCACGATGCTCGCCCAGTGGCCGGTGCGGACGTGGGCGAAGAGCGAGGCCACCGAGTCCGTCTCGACCCGGGGCGTCGGCTCCAGCCCGAGGCCGGCGAACACCTCGTCCAGCACCCGGCGGCCCTGCATGCCCGGGTGCAGCAGGCACAGCGGCAGCCGCGAGGCCTCCTCCCAGGTCGCCCGCGGGTGCCGGGCCAGCTCGTCGGCCGGACCGGTCAGCAGGACGTACCGCTCCTCGTAGAGCGGGAGCGTGCGCAGGTCGTCGGCGCCCGGCCCGGGCAGGTAGGTGATGCCCGCGTCGATCTCGAAGTTCCGTACCTGGCGCAGGAGTTCCTCGGAGCGCAGATCGGTGGACAGCTCCACGGCGGCCAGCGGATGGGCGGCGCAGAACGGCCCGGTGAGCAGCGAGACGGCGCCCGAGGCGGTCGGCACCGAGCCGATCCGCAGCCGTCCGCCCAGGCCGGTGCGCAGCGCGTCCACCTCGTCCCGCAGGGCGTCCCGGTCAGCCAGGATGCGCTGGGCCCAGAGCACGATCCGCTCGCCCTCGGGGGTCAGGCCCTCGTACGTGCGGCCGCGCCGCACCAGCAGCACCTTCAGCTCGTCCTCCAGCTTGCGCAGCGCCTCGGAGAGGGCGGGCTGGGAGACGTGGCAGGCCTGGGCGGCGCGGGCGAAGTGGCGCTCGCGGGCGAGCGCGACGAGGTACTCGAGCTGGCGGAAGAGCATCTACTCGGCCCCGGTGGCGGCGGCCGCGGCGGTCGTGTCGACGCGGTCGGTGCGGGTGTAGACGTTCATCGAGTCGCCGCGCAGGAAGCCGACCAGGGTCAGCCCGCTCTCCTCGGCGAGGTCCACGGCCAGCGAGGACGGCGCGGAGACCGCCGCGAGCACCGGGATGCCCGCCATCACGGCCTTCTGCACCAGCTCGAAGGAGGCCCGGCCGCTGACCATCAGCACGGTGCCGCGGGCCGGCAGCAGGCCCTCCCGCAGGGCGTGGCCGACCACCTTGTCCACGGCGTTGTGCCGGCCGACGTCCTCGCGCAGGCAGAGCAGCCGCCCGTCGGCGTCGAACAGCCCGGCCGCGTGCAGGCCGCCGGTGCTGTCGAAGACCTTCTGGGCGGCGCGCAGCCGCTCGGGCAGCGCGGAGAGCAGCGCGGGGGTGACGCGCAGCCCGTCCTCGGCGACGCTCCACGGCGCGGTGGTGCGCACCGCGTCCAGGCTGGCCTTGCCGCACAGGCCGCAGGAGGAGGTGGTGTAGAAGTTGCGCTCCAGCGAGGCGTCGGGGGCGGGCACGCCGGGGGCGAGCAGGACGTCCACCACGTTGTAGGTGTTGCCGCCGTCGGCGGTGGCGCCGGCGCAGTAGCGGATGCCGGCCACCTGTCCGGCGGCGTGCACCGCGCCCTCGCTGACCAGGAAGCCGGCCGCCAGGTCGAAGTCGTGGCCGGGGGTGCGCATGGTCACCGTCAGCGGGCGCCCGCCGACCCGGATCTCCATCGGCTCCTCGGCGGCCAGGGTGTCGGGGCGGTACGAGGGCGCGCCCTGGCGCAGGCGCAGCACTCTGCGGGGGACGGTCACTCGGCCCATGGTCGTCGGCTCCTCGGTGGTGTCGGTCCGGCCCTCGGTGGTGTCGGTCCGGTCGGTGTGGACTCTACGGCGGTGCTTTCGCGTGTGTCCTCCGCGTCGTCCGGGCCCTTCGGGCCGTCCGCGTCGTCCGCACCCCCTGCATCCTCGCGCGTCCGGGGTGCCGGGTGCTCCCCGGCGGGCAGGTGGCGGCGGCTGTGCGCGGCGGTGACGGCCAGGCAGAGCAGGCCGACGGCCGCCATGCCCGCCAGCAGCGCCGGGTAGGAGGCGTGGCCGGCGGTGCCGGCCAGCAGCAGCGGGGTGAGGAAGCCGCTGGAGGTGGTGCTCTGGTAGAGCGAGGCGGAGGTCGGCCCGGAGGAGCGCGGGGTGAGCCGTTCCACCTCGTGCAGCCCGGCGCCGAGCGTCAGCCCGTACCCGGTGCCGAGGACGAGGGCGGCGGCCACCACCAGGCCCACCGAGTCGCGGTCGGCGGCGAGGGCGCCGAGCAGCAGCCCGGCGATCACGGTGGCCATCGCGGTGAGGGTGGCCCGGGCGCTGCCCGCGTCGTCCAGCCGGGCGGCGAAGGGCTGGGCGACCACGCCCGCGGCCAGGGTCAGCGCCGCGACCAGGCCGCTGAACAGCGGCGCGTAGCCGGGCACCCGGTCGGCGACCAGCGGCGGCAGCACCACGTACGCCACGGTGGCGGCGCCGAGCACGGCCGGGCTGGCGGGCAGGACGACGTAGCGGAACCGGGGGTGGCGGACGGCCGCCGTGCGGTGCGGCGGCGGGCGGTGGCGGCTCCGGGGGGTCTCCGGGAGCCCGCGGGTGGCCCGCAGGACCAGCAGGCAGCCCAGGGCGTGGGCGAGCGCGGGCAGCACCGTCGGGCCGGGCAGCCACTCGGCGATCACCCCGGAGGCCAGCGCGCCCGCCGCGAAGCCCGTACCGGTGGCGTACATCGCCCGGCGGGCCGCCTGCTCGGGCGGGACGGCGGGCCCGGACAGCTCGCGCAGCCAGGTCGTCCCGGCCAGGAAGACCAGCCCGGCCGCGAAGCCGGTGGCCAGCCGGGCGGCGTACACGGACGGCTCGTCCGGCAGTGCCAGCAGGAGGCTGGCGGCGGCGGACAGGCCGAGTGCGCCGCGCACCGTCCGCCGCCGGCCGTACCGCTCGGCGGCGGGGGCGCCCAGCAGCAGGCCGGGCACCAGGCCGACCAGGTAGACCGAGAACATCGCGGCCAGCGAGAGCGCCGACCAGTCGGTGCGCGCCCGGTAGACGGTGGCCAGCGCGGTGAACTGGTTGGCGCCCCAGGCGGCGACGGCGACGGCGGCGGCCGCCGGGAGCCAGCGGGCGGTGGGGGACGGGGGCATCGGCTGCTGCTTCCCTCAGACCGCCGGGGCCGGGGCGGTGGTCGGGGCTTCCTGGGCCGCTGGGGTTGCCAGGGCCTCCGGGGCTTCCGGGGCCGTGACGGCCTCCGGGGCGGGCTCCAGGCGGACCAGCACCGCCTTCGAGGTGGGCGTGTTGCTGTGGTCGGCCACGCTGTCGAGCGGGACCAGGACGTTGGTCTCCGGGTAGTACGCCGCCGCCGAGCCGCGCGTGGTCGGGTACGCGACGACGGTGAAGCCCTCGGCGCGGCGCTCCGGGCCGTCCTGCCAGACCCCGACCAGGTCCACCCGGTCGCGGTCGGCCAGGCCGAGGTCGGCGAGGTCCTCGGGGTTGACCAGCACCACCCGGCGGGCGTGGTGGATGCCCCGGTAGCGGTCGTCCAGCGCGTACGGGACGGTGTTCCACTGGTCGTGCGAGCGCAGGGTCTGGAGCAGCAGGTGGCCCGCCGGGATCCGCGGCATGGTGAACTCGTTGCACGTGAACACCGCCTTGCCGCTCGGGGTGGGGAAGACGCCCTCGTTGACCGGGTTGGGCAGCCGGAAGCCGCCGGGCACGGCCACCCGGGCGTTGAAGTCCTCGAAGCCGGGCACGACCCGGGCGATCCGGTCCCGGATGCTGCCGTAGTCCTGCTCGAACCGCTCCCACGGGATCGCCGGACGGGCTCCGAGGGTCAGCCGGGCCAGCCGGGAGACGATGGCGACCTCGGAGAGCAGGTGCGGCGAGGCCGGCGGCAGCTTGCCGCGGGAGGCGTGCACCTCGCTCATCGAGTCCTCGACCGTGTAGAACTGCAGGCCGCCGGCCTGCATGTCGCGGTCGCTGCGGCCGAGCGTCGGCAGGATCAGCGCGGTCTCGCCGCACACCGTGTGCGAGCGGTTCAGCTTGGTGGAGACGTGCGCGGTCAACCGGCAGCGCCGCATGGCCTGTTCGGTGACCTCGCTGTCGGGGGTGGCCCGGACGAAGTTGCCCGCGACGCCGACGAAGACCTTGGCCCGGCCGTCGCGCATCGCGCGGATGGAGTCCACCGCGTCGAGGCCGTGCTCCGGCGGCGGGGTGAAGCCGAACTCCCGCTCCAGCGCGTCCAGGAAGGACTGCGGCATCTGCTCCCAGACGCCCATCGTCCGGTCGCCCTGCACGTTGCTGTGCCCGCGCACCGGGCAGACGCCGGCGCCCGGCTTGCCCAGATTGCCGCGCAGGAGGAGGAAGTTGACGATCTCGCGGATGGTCGGAACGCCGTGCTTGTGCTGGGTCAGGCCCATCGCCCAGCAGACGATCACGCTGCGGCTGCCGAGCACGAGCCGGTGCACCCGCTCGATCTCGGCGCGGGCCAGGCCGGTGGCGGCGAGCACGTCGTCCCAGTCGGTGGTGCGGGCGTGTTCGGCGAACTCCGGGAAGCCGGTGGTGTGGCGGGCGATGTAGTCGTGGTCGAGCACGGTGCCCGGCGCCGCGTCCTCGGCCTCCAGCAGCAGCCGGTTGAGGGCCTGGAACAGCGCGAGGTCGCCGCCGGCCCGGATGTGCAGGAACTCGTCGGCGATCGCCGTCCCCCGGCCGATCACCCCGCGCGGCTTCTGCGGGTGCTTGAAGCGGATCAGGCCGGCCTCGGGGAGGGTGTTGACGGCGACGACCTTGCCGCCGTTGCGCTTGGTCTCCTCCAGGGCGGAGAGCATCCGGGGGTGGTTGGTGCCCGGGTTCTGGCCCACCACGAACACCAGGTCCGCGTGGTGGATGTCGTCCAGCGAGACGCTGCCCTTGCCGATGCCCAGCGTCTCCTGGAGCGCGTGGCCGCTGGACTCGTGGCACAGGTTGGAGCAGTCGGGCAGGTTGTTGGTGCCGTACGCGCGGGCGAACAGCTGGAGCAGGAAGGCCGCCTCGTTGTTCAGCCGGCCCGAGGTGTAGAACAGCGCCTCGTCGGGGTCGATCCGCCGGAGCTCGTCGGCGATCAGTCCGAGCGCCTCGTCCCAGCCGACCGGCTCGTAGTGGGTCGCGCCCGGGCGCTTGACCATCGGCTCGGTGAGCCGGCCCTGCTGATTGAGCCAGTAGTCGGATTTCCCGGCGAGTTCGGCGACGGAATGCTCGCGGAAGAATTCGGCGGTGACCCGGCGGGAGGTGGCCTCGTCGGCGATGTGCTTGGCGCCGTTCTCGCAGTATTCGTTGAGGTGCCGCTTTCCCGGCGCCGGCTCCGGCCAGGCGCAGCCGGGGCAGTCGAAGCCCTTCGCCTGGTTGATGTTCAGCAGGGTGAGCGCGGTGCGGCGCGGCGAGGTCTGGGAGAGCGCGTACTCCAGGGCGTGGGTGACGGCGGGGACGCCGGTCGCCCAGGTCTTCGGCGGAGTGACGGAGAGGTCGTCGACCGGGTCGTCCATGGTGCTCATGCTCGGCTCTGCCCCTTTTCCGGGTTTCCGGGATATCGGGTTCCCAGTGTCGGATCTTTTGCCCGGGCGCGTCAAAGAGGTGATTCCTGTGAGCTGATAGGCGGCTCCTATCGGGGACTTGGCGGATATCTTTGATAGATGTCTCCGATCGGGCGATCGGGAATTCCGCTTTGACGGTCCGGTGCGGTTTTCCGAGGATGGACGGCGATGAATACCTCGCCTCGGATCACCCCGCTTCGGACGGCTGCGCCGCGAAGGGCCCCCTCGCGCCCGCTGGTGGACCGGTTCGGCCGGGTCCACACCGACCTGCGGGTCTCGCTGACCGACCGCTGCAACCTGCGCTGCACGTACTGCATGCCGGCCGAGGGCTTGGCGTGGCTCGCGCGGGCCGAGGTGCTGACGGACGACGAGGTGGTGCGGCTGGTGCGGATCGCGGTGGAGCGGCTGGGGGTGCGCTCGGTGCGGCTGACCGGCGGGGAGCCGCTGCTGCGCCGCGGGCTGGTCGGGCTGGTGGCACGACTCGCCGCTCTGGACGTGGAGTTGTCGCTGACGACGAACGGGATCGGGCTGGCGCGGACGGCGGCCGG
This sequence comes from Kitasatospora sp. NPDC004799, assembly GCF_040609095.1. Taxonomy (NCBI): domain Bacteria; kingdom Bacillati; phylum Actinomycetota; class Actinomycetes; order Kitasatosporales; family Streptomycetaceae; genus Kitasatospora; species Kitasatospora sp. NPDC004799. Next base: position 29,078 of record NZ_JBEXJK010000030.1, on the reverse strand, counting down.
GCTGCGGGAGGCGGGGCTCGGGCGGGTGAACGTCAGCCTGGACACGCTGCGCCCGGAGCGCTTCGCGGCGATCACCCGGCGGGACCGGCTGGCGGACGTGCTGGCGGGGCTGGCGGCGGCGAAGGCGGCCGGGCTGGGGCCGGTGAAGGTGAACGCGGTGCCGGTGCGCGGGGTCAACGACGACGAACTCGTGGACCTGGTCGAGTTCGCGGCCGGGCACGGGTACCGGATGCGGTTCATCGAGTCCATGCCGCTGGACGCGCAGGGGGCGTGGGACCGGTCCGCGATGGTGAGCGCCGCCGAGATCCTGGCGGTGCTGGGGGAGCGGTTCGACCTGGTCCCCGTCGGCCGCGACGGCAACGCCCCGGCGGAGGAGTGGCGGATCGCCGGCACGGACGCGGTCGTGGGCGTGATCGCCTCCGTGACGCGCCCCTTCTGCGGGGGCTGCGACCGGGTGCGGCTCACGGCCGACGGGCAGCTGCGCACCTGCCTGTTCGCGACCGAGGAGTCGGACCTGCGGGCGCTGCTGCGCGGCGGGGCGGACGACGCGGCGATCGAGGCGGCCTGGCGGGTCGCGCTGGCGGGCAAGGGGCCCGGGCACGCCATCGGCAGCGCGGAGTTCGTCCGGCCCGAGCGCCCGATGTCCGCCATCGGCGGCTGAGTACGTGCCATCACTCGGAGAGGAGAGCCCGATGAAGACGTGGATCGCCGAGGTGACGGCGGAACTCGGCATCGACCTGGAGGTCGATGTCGCCGAGCTGCTCGATCTGACCAGGGTGGTCGCGCACGAAGTCGCCCGCCCCGCAGCGCCGTTGACCGCCTTCCTGGTCGGCTACGCGGCGGGATGCGAAGCAGCCGGTCGGGCGGGTGGTCGGGCGGGCGGGGGACCGGCGGCGGTCAGCGCGGCGAGCGCGCGGGTGGCGGCGCTGGTCGAGCGGCGGGGCGGCGTGCGATGAGCGCGTCCACCGGTCCGACCTCGTCGGAACTCTCCTGGGAACAGGCCCGGGCCGTCGCCCGCAAGGCCGCCGGGTCGCCGCTGCCCGCCGTGCGCAGTCCCCTGGCCGAGGCCCTCGGCCACGCTCTCGCCGAGCCGCTGACCGCGCTCACCGACCTGCCGGCCTTCGACACCTCGGCGATGGACGGCTGGGCGGTGGCCGGCCCCGGGCCGTGGCGGCTGCTCGCCGACCGCGTCCTGGCCGGTGCGCGGCCCGTACCGCTGGCCCCCGGCACCGCCGTGCCGATCGCCACCGGCGCCCAGGTGCCGCCCGGCGCGAGCGCCGTCCTGCGCCGCGAGCACGGCGAGGCGGCGGGCCGCATGCTGCGCACCGCCCCGCCGGCCGCCGGCGCACCGGCCGCCGGCGCACCGTCCGTAGTCCCACCGTCCCCCGCCTCACCGTCCGTAGTCCCACCCGGCCAGGACATCCGCCCGCGCGGCCAGGAGTGCCGCACCGGCGAACCGCTGCTGCCGGCCGGTGCCACCGTGACGCCCGCCGTCCTCGGCCTGGCCGCCGCCGCCGGCTGCGACCGGCTCGCCGTCCACCGCCGCCCGACCGTCGAACTCCTGCTACTGGGCGACGAGTTGCTGTCCTCCGGGGTGCCCGGGGACGGGCGGGTACGGGACGCCCTGGGCCCGCTGCTACCGCCCTGGCTGCACCGCTGCGGCGCCGAGGTGACCGCCGTCCACCGGGTGCCCGACGACCCGGACGCGCTGGCGGCGGCGCTTACCGCCCGCACCGCCGACGTCCTGCTCACCACCGGCAGCACCGCCGCCGGCCCGGCGGACCACCTGCACCGCGCCCTGGCCGCCACCGGCGCCCGGCTGCTGGTCGACTCCGTCGCCGTCCGCCCCGGCCACCCGATGCTGCTCGCCGAACTCCCGCCGGCCGCCACCGGCCGCGCCCGCCACCTGGTCGGCCTGCCCGGCAACCCGCTGGCCGCCGTGGCCGGCACCGTCACCCTGGCCGCCCCGCTGCTGCGCCGCCTCGGCGGCCACCCCGACGGCGCGGCGGGCCGGGCCGTCCCGGCCGCCACCGCCCTCCCGGGCCACCCGCGCTCCACCCGGCTCCTGCCCGTTTGGCTGACCGCCGCCGGGGCCGTACCGGTCGCCTACGACGGCCCGGCGATGCTGCGCGGCCTGGCCCTCGCCGACGGCCTCGCCGCCGTCCCCCCGGGCGGCCTCCCGGCCGGCGCCCCCACCGAAGTCCTGGCCACCCCCTGACCCGCCCCTTCTCCTTACCCTGCCCCTTCTCCCTATCCCGCCTACTCTCTATCCCGCCCCTACTCCCCATCCCGTCCCACCGAGAGCACGACCGCACTGGCCGCACCGGCCGGGGTGTCGTAGTGCACCGTCTCCCCGGGGTGCCGCCCGAGCAGCGCCTTCCCGAGCGGGCTGTCGAAGGTCACCAGGGTGAGGTCCCGCTCCTCCGCCAACTCCGAGATCTCGACGGTCTCCTCCGCGCCGTCGCCGAACCGCACGGTCACCGTCGACCCGATCCCCACCACCCGCCGGGACGGCTCCCCGGCCGCCTCGGCCTCCCGCAGCCGCGCCTCCAACTCGGCGATCCGCCGGTCCAGCCGGGTCACCTCCGACGCCCGCTGCAACTCGTCCGCCGCATCCGCCCGGTCCCCCACCGGCTCCACCCCGCGCAGCGTCGCGGCCACCTCCCCCCGCTCCGCCCGCAGCTGCGCCAACTCCTCCTGCACCGCACGCAGGCCCTCGGCACTGATCGGTTCCGGCCCACCGCTCATCCCAAGCTCCCGGGGCTGCTCGTCCCACACTCGAACACCGGCCGCCTCCCATTACCCCACCCCTCCGCGTCCAGGGCAACTTCACCGGAGATCGGCCCGACTTCGGTGAACTGGTTCGAGTGGACACAGTCGTCGGGCACAATGACGCCCATGACCAGCGCCGACCACCTGAGTTCGAGCCTGCCGGTCGGCGACCCGGGCCGAGTCGACGAGCGGTACCGGCCGTTCGAGCACCTCACCACCGACAACTGCGAGCTCTACCGGCAGGTGATGGGAGTCTTCGTCCGCGCCAAGCAGGAGTTCACCGTTCACCTCCGCCCGGAGGACGTCCACCTCGGCCTGGTGCCGGAGGAGCGTCCGTCCCTGGACGCGGTCGCCGTGGCGCTGGGACGACTGGCCAAGTGGGGGAATCTGCGGGCCGATCCGGACACCGGTCGGGTGACCGCGCTGGAGGATTTCTACCGGCCCCGGCACATCTATCAGCTGACGCGCGCCGGAGAGGCTGCGGAGGAAGCTCTGGGTGCCTATGACGAGGCGCTCGGCCGGCGCGGCGAGCTCCAGGCGGTCGCCCTCGGTGACATCGCCCTGCAGTTGCGGGCGCTGTTGGCACTGGCCGGCCGGGCGGAGCCGGATCCGGCTGTGACGCACCTGGCGCTGCTCGCCCTGGTGGACCGTTTCTCGGGGCTGGCCGACAATGCCCGCGCGTTCATGAACTCGCTCCAGCGGACGGTCGATCTGCACGAGGCCGAGGTCGAGGTGTTCCTCGCATACAAGCAGCGGCTGATCGACTACCTGGAGCGGTTCATCGAGGACCTGGTGACCCGGGGTGCGGAGATCGCCGGATTGCTGGAGGACCTCGGCACCCCCTTGGACGGGCGGATCGCGCCGCTGCTGCGCGTGGCCGTCGAGCGCGAGGCCGCGGACGCCGCGCCGGACGTGGTGGCCGAAGCGCTCGCGGCGGCGGAGCGGCGCTGGCTCGGCCGATGGGACGGGCTGCGGGCCTGGTTCCTCAGCGTGCCGGGCCGCAATTCCCAGGCCAAGTTGCTTCGCTCGGCGGCCCGCCAGGCGATTCCCCAACTGCTCGCTGTTGTAAGGGCGTTGAACGAACGCAGGGCGGGCCGATCGGACCGTTCGGCGGACTTCCGTGAACTCGCCCGGTGGTTCGCCGAGGCGCCCGGTGACGACGACCGGCACCGCCTGTGGCGCTCGGCTTTCGGACTCTACTCGGCCAGACACCTCACGATCGATCACGAAGCTCTGGCCGAGCGTGACACCGCTCCCGTGCCGGCTTCTGCGGCCTGGCGTGATGCGCCGGGCGTCCGGATCAGTCCGCAGTTGCGCCGCACCGGCTCGTACGAGCGCCGTGGCCGCCGCGCGTCAGTACAGGACCGTAGTGAGGCCAAGGCGTACCTGGCGGAGCTGGCCAGCAAGCAGGCCGAGCAGACGGCGGCCGTCCGCGCCCTGCTGGCGACCCACGGCGAGGTGCGGCTCAGCGACCTGGACGTGCTCGACCGCGAGGCGTTCCGGCTCTTTCTGCTGCTACTGGGGGACGCGCTGTCGGCCTGGCGTCCGGGTACGGCGTCCGTCTCCGCCACCACCAATGACGGCACGATGGAGATCAGACTGACCAGGATGCCCGGTGGCGGGATCGCCGAGATCAGGACCCTCGACGGCGTGCTGTGGGGCCCGGAGCACCTGGTCGAGATCGTTGACCTGGCACGAGCCGAGCCGGTGGGGGCCGACCATGACTGACGACCGTCTCGGGGACGCCCTCGCCGCACAGCGTGCAGCAGAGGTGCGGCGGGCGGCGCGGGCGCTGCTGCGCCGCCCGCTGCTGCGCGCGGGCGGTTCCCATGCCGACGACTTCCGACTGGTGCGACAACACGCGGCGGAACTGCGCGCCTGGTTCGAGCGGAACACCGGGTGGGCGCTCCTGGTGGACTCCGAGGTGGCCCGGCTGCGCCGCATTCCGGGTCGGGCCGACGATCCGACGCATCCGGCCAGGGACCAGCGCACCGGGCTGCCGTTCTCGCGGCGCCGCTACGTCCTGGTGTGCTTGTGTCTGGCGGTGCTGGAGCGCGCCGAACAGCAGGTCGCGCTGGGACGATTGGCCGAGGAGGTGGTGCTGGCGGCCGCGGATCCGGAGCTCGACGCCGCAGGTGTCCGATTCACCCTCGCGGACCGGGAACAGCGCACCGACCTGGTGGCCGTGATCCGGCTGCTCCTGGAATGGGGCGTGCTGAGCAAAGTCGCGGGCGACGAGGAGGCCTTCCTGAAATCGGCCGGAGACGCCCTGTACGACGTGGACCGCCGAGTGCTCGCCGTCCTGCTGGTCTCCCGGCGCGGCCCGAGCACCGTGCGTGCGCACGGTTTCGAGGAGCGGCTCGCCGAACTCAACGCCGAAGTGCTGCCGGACAGCGACGAGCTGCGCAACCGCTCGCTGAGACACGGCCTGACCCGGCGGCTGTTGGACGACCCCGTGGTGTACCTGGAAGGGTTGACCGACAACGAGAGTGCCTACCTCACCTCGCAGCGCAGCGCGCTGACCAGGCGCATCGGCGAACTCACCAGTCTGGTGGCGGAGGTGAGGGCGGAAGGGTTGGCGATGGTCGACCCGGACGACGACCTGACGGATCTGCGGATGCCGGAGTCGGGCACCGACGGCCACGTGGCGCTGCTCGTGGCCGAGTACCTCGCCGACCGGGGCGGTCCGGTCCTGGTGGCCGACCTGCACCGGCAGGTGGCGGGCTGGGCGGTGCAGCACGCCGGTTTCTGGCGGCGCAGCGCGACCACCCCCGGCGCCGAGGCCGAGCTGGCCGACCAGGCCGTCGAGCGGCTGATCGCGCTCGGGCTGCTGGAACACGCGGTAGGCCCGGACGGCGCCGCTCTGGTACGGCCCAGACCCGCCCTGGACCGCTACCGGGTCGGAGAGGCAGTGCTCCTGGAACCCGGTCAGAGTGCTCCCCGGAAGTACGCGAAGACGACGGCAGGCCGAACGAAGAGCGCGAGGAACCGATGAACACCACTGTCGAGACCCGGCTCCCGTTGCCCGGTCGCTCCCGCTGGCAGCCGCTTCGGGTCGGGTTGGTCGACCTGTTCTACTACGACCAGGAGGAGTTCCACTTCCGTGACGGTCGGTTGCTCCTGCGTGGCAACAACGGCACCGGCAAGTCCAAAGTGCTGGCCCTCACACTGCCTTTCCTGCTGGACGGCGATCTCTCCTCGCACCGGGTCGAGCCGGACGCCGACCCGAAGAAGCGGATGGAGTGGAACCTGCTGCTCGGCGGCGAGCATCCGCACCCCGAGCGGCTCGGTTACACCTGGATCGAGTTCGGCCGTCTGGACCAGGACGGCACCGCGCACTACATCACACTCGGTTGTGGTCTGAAAGCGGTCAGCGGCCGGGGCATCGCCCGCCACTGGTACTTCGTGACCGACCAGCGGATCGGCCCCGGGCTGCGGCTGGTGGACTCGACCGGCGCTGCTGTCGGACGGGAGCGGCTGGCCGAGGCTCTGGACGGACGGGGTCTGCTGTACGACTCGGCGCGGGCGTACCGGCGGGCGGTGGACGAGGCACTGTTCGGCCTGGGCGAGCAGCGGTACGCGGCCCTGGTCGATCTGCTGATCCAGCTGCGCCAGCCCCAGCTCTCCAAGCGGCCCAGCGAGAAGGCGTTGTCCCAGGCCCTGACCGAATCGCTGCCTCCGATGGACCAGGCCGTGGTCGCCGATGTCGCGGAGGCGTTCCGCTCGCTGGACGAGGAGAAGGAACAGCTCGCCGTCATGACGGCCGCCGAGCGTGCCGCGGGTGCCTTCCTCCAGCACTACCGCCGCTACGCCAGGGTTGCGGCCAGGCGGAAGGCCCGGGCCCCCCGTGTGCAGCATTCCCGGTACGAGGCGCTTCGTGTAGAACTCAACACTGCCGAACAGGACTTCGACACGGCCGGAGCCGAGCTCGCCGGAGCCGAGGAGCGGCTGGCGGAGCTGGACCGGCGTCGAACCGGGCTCCGGGCCAGGGACGAAGCCCTGCGGGCCGGCCCGGAGATGCGCAGCGCCCGGGAGTTGGAACAGGCTGCGTCCCTCGCCGAGCGCACGGCGAAGGGCGCCGACCGCGCGGAGCTCGACCGCCAGAGGGCCGAGGGCGAACTGGCGCGGTCCGCCGCCAAGTTGGGTGCGGCGCGATCCCGCGCGGAGGCTGCGGAGCGCTCCCGGGACGGCGCGTTGGAACGTTCGGATGCCGCGGCGGCGGCGGCCGGGCTGGGGCGGGAGCACGCGGACCGGGTCGTCCTTCCGTTGGCGGAGGGCGAGGCGCCCGAGTCGGTACAGAGCGCTGCTGCCGACCTCGCCGATCGCCGTCGGCGCTCGATCGCCCTGGTCGAGGAGCACCTCGCGGCCGCGCAGGACGCCGTTCGGGAGCTGGACCGTGCCCGTCGACGGCTGGAGGAAGCGGATGGCGCCCTGGCCCGCCGGGCCGAACTGAGGACCGAGGCCGAGGAGGGCACGGCTCTGGCGGGCCGGGACTACGTCGCGGCGGTCCGTTCGCACTTCGGCGCCTGCACGCTGCTTCGCCCCGCCGGTGTCGAAGGCGTCCTGGACGAACTCGGCCAGTGGAGCGGGACATTGGCCGGACCCGACCCGTCCCGGGCGGCGGCGCAGCAGGTCGCGTCCTCGGTGGGGGCCGACCTGGCCCGCCGTCGGGCGGTGCTGGATGTCGAGCAGCGGGAGGTGAACGAGCATCGCGACCGGCTTCAGGTCGAGCTGGCCGAGCTGCGGGCGGGTGGGCGGCGAGGGCCGGGGGCGCCGTACACCCGCTCGCCGGCGGCCAGGGACGGTCGCCCCGGCGCGCCGCTGTGGCATCTGGTCGATTTCACAAGCGATCTGACAGCACATCAGGCGGCCGGTCTGGAAGCTGCCTTGGAAGCGTCGGGCCTGCTGGACGCCTGGGTCTCCCCGGACGGCACGCTGGCGGCCGTCGGCACCTGGGACACCCTGGCAACAGCCGCCGCGCCGGTGAGCGGTCCGTCACTCGCCGCCGTGTTGCGCCCCGCCGTGGATCGGGCCGACCTGGCCGCGGCCGCGCTGTCCGACGAACTGGTTTCCGGGCTGCTCGCCGGCATCGGACTGCTGCACCCGGGCGAGGGCGCGCCCGGCCAGGGCAGCTGGATCGGCCTGGACGGGCGCTTCCGTCTCGGTGTGCTGTCCGGGGCCTGGTCCAAGCCTGCGGCCGAGTACCTCGGTGAGGGTGCCCGAGAGCAGGCCAGGCGTGCCCGGATGGCCGCCATTGATGCTGAACTCGTGCTGCTCGACGAGCGGTTGGCCGATGTCTCGGCCCGGTCGAAGCAGCTGGACGCGGACGTTCGCACCCTGGCGGCCGAGCAGGCCGCGCTGCCGGACGACGCCGACCTGCGCAGTGCGCACGCCATCGCGGTGGCCGCGCATCGCGAGCACGCCCGGGCCGCCGAGCACCGGGGAGAGGCCGAACGGGCGGCCGCCGGGGCAGCGGTCGCTGCCGAGCAGTCCACTGCCGAACTGCACGGCCTGGCCGAGGAGCTCGCTCTTCCGACCACAGCCGCCGGCCTGCGGGAGATCCGTGACGGCCTCGGTTCCTACCGCGAGACCCTGGCCGCCCTGTGGCCCGCCGTACGGGAGACCCGCGCCGCCCACACCGCGCTGGCGGCCGAGGAGGCGGATCGCGGCCGCGCCGCCGAACACGCCGCCGAACTGGGCGAGCGCGCGCGGGACGCGGCGCGCGAGGCCGTGACGGCGGGAGAGCGCCACAAGACGCTCGCCGCCACCGTGGGCGCCGCCGTCGCCGAGCTGCAACGCCAACTGGGCGAAGTGAAGTCCGCCTTGCGGGACTGCGAGGACGAGGACCGGGCCACCCGCAAGACGCAGAACGAGGCCACCGGCCGCCGCGCCGCCGCGGACGCCCTGCGCAACCGGGTCCGTACCGAGATCGAGGACACCGGCCGTACCCGTGCCGAGGCGATCGACGCGCTGCGCCGCTTCGCCGCCACCGGTCTGCTGGCCGTCGCCCTACCCGACCTGGCCGCAGAGCACGCCGCCGACTCCTGGGCTCCCGAGCCCGCCGTCCGGCTGGCCCGGGCCCTCGAACGCGAACTGGAGTCCGTCGACGACGGCGACGCGGCATGGGAACGCGTCCAGCGTCGGATCACCGAGGAGCTCAAGGACCTCTCCGACGCCCTCGCCCGTCACGGCCACACCGCGGCGGCCCGGATGCTGGAGGAGGGAATCGTCGTCGACATCGTCTTTCAGGGGCGTGAACGCTCGGTCCCCGAACTGGCTGCCGCCCTGACCACCGAGGTCGCGGACCGGCAGCAGCTGCTCTCGGCCCGGGAGCAGGAGATCCTGGAGAACCACCTGATCACCGAGGTCGCGGGCACCCTCCAGGAACTGGTCAGCGCCGCCGAGCAGCAGGTCCTGCGCATGAACGGGGAGCTCACGGACCGCCCGACCAGTACCGGCATGCTGCTGCGCCTCGTCTGGCGGCTCGCCCGCAATGCTCCCGGAGGACTCGCAGCAGCCCGCGAGCGCCTCCTGCGTCAGTCCTCCGATGCCTGGACCACGGCCGACCGGGCCTCGCTCGGCGAGTTCCTCCAGGCGCAGATCGAGCGGGCTCGCACCGACAACCCGTCCGGAACCTGGCTGGAACACCTCACCACGGCCCTGGACTACCGGTCCTGGCACGAGTTCGGCATCGAACGCCACCAGCACGGCAAGTGGCAGTCCGCGACCGGCCCGGCCTCCGGCGGCGAGCGGGTGCTCTCCGTCTCGCTCCCGCTGTTCGCCGCCGCTTCCTCGCACTACGCCTCGGCCGGGAACCCGCACGCGCCACGTCTGGTCACCCTGGACGAAGCGTTCGCCGGGGTGGACGACGACTCCCGGGCCAAGTCGCTCGGTCTGCTTGCCGCCTTCGACCTCGACGTGGTGATGACCTCCGAACGTGAATGGGGTTGCTACCCGCAGGTGCCGGGCCTGGCGATCGCCCAGCTCTCCCGGGTCGACGAGATCGCCGCTGTCCTGGTCACCCGTTGGGAGTGGGACGGGCGACAGCGCAGGCGCGTGGTCGGCGAGGAGCTGCCGGGTCCGCGGCAGCGGAGCGTGTTCTCGTGAGCACGGACGTTCCCCGGCTTCAACGCCTGATCGGCTCGCCCGAACTCACCTGGCTGCTCGACCGTGCGCGTCGGCGGATGGAGTCGGGCCGGGCGCTCGACGGCACGGTCACCCTCACCGGTGCCACCGAGGCCGAACGGGCCGCCGCGTCCCGGCTCCTGGGTCGTGCGCTCCGGCCGGGCCGGTCGCTGTCGGTGTCACTCGCGGCCGTCGACCAGGTGCTGCGTGCCAGCGGCGCCAGCCCGGACGGCCTGGCCGAGGCGGTTGTCGCGCTCACCGGACCGGTCGTCCCCCGGCAGGAGACAGCCGACCGGTTGGCCCGGGCCTGGGACAGCGCCTTCGCCCCGCTGGCAGCGGTGGTGGCCGCTCGCCCTGAATTCGCCGACTGGTACGCCGCCCTGCACGCCACCGGCCTCGTTCGCCGCCTGGCCCGTTCCCCGGAGGAGGCAGCGCCGCTGCTCGCCGGCCTCGCGGGCCTGCTGCCGCACCTGCCCGTCTCACCGCCGCGCTCACTCGGCGCCTTCGCAGCCGAACACGCCGGTGGTGCCCATGCCCTGGACCACGGGCCGCTGGCGACCCTCACTCTCGACGCCGTCCGGGCTCTGACGGCCACCCCACCCGGCGAGGGTGCCCAGGGGCGGCGCGACACCTGGGCGGCGGGAGGTCTCCTGCTCGACGAGCTCTCCTCGCAGGTCGTCGCACTCAACCTCCCCGGCGACCCCGACACCGCCACGGGCCGGGCCCTGGACGCCCTCGGGGCGGTCGGCCAGCCAGCTGTCCTGACGCTTCGTCAACTCCTCCGCGATGCTCCCGTGCTACCCCAGGGTGGCACGGCGTACGTCTGTGAGAACCCTGCGGTCGTCCTGACCGCCGCCGATCACCTCGGCCCTGGCTGTCCACCGCTGATCTGCCTCCAGGGCCAACCGAGCACCGCGGCCCTGCACCTCCTGAAGCTCTACGCCGAGGCCGGCTGGAACCTGCACTACCACGGCGACTTCGACTGGGGCGGCATCCGGATCGCGACCCGCCTGCTCGACCACGTCCCGTGGACCCCGTGGCGGTACGCGACCGCCGACTACCGCGCGGCTCTCGACGCCCACCCCAGCAGCGCGGCCCTCACCGGAACCCCCACCGAAGCGCGCTGGGACCCGAACCTGTCATCGGAGCTCCTCGCCTCGGGCCGGCGGATCGAGGAGGAGCTGGTCCTGGACGATCTGATCGCGGACCTGGCGGGCCGCATCGTCACGTAGCTGCGTCGGCCGAACCGGCCTCGTTGTACGGGTGCACGTCCGCACGGCTTTCTTCTGGAACAACGACGCATCGGGTAGCCGTAGTTGTCACAATGGACTTGTTCCGAACCGTCCGTCCGAATCGCACCCTTGCATCTGGCGGACATACGAACCACCAAGAACGGACAACGATGGGCACTTCGGGCGGCAGTGCAATTCGAACTGCTGCGGCACCACTGATCCGAGTCGCCGCCGAACTTCTTCCGAGATCTGTCACTGAGGACCCGCTGACGGCAGCCGTGTTCGAGCACGGTGGAGTCAAAGGCCTCTCGTCCGCCGTCGGGACGGAGAACGGCCGGGCATGACCGTACTCCAGTTCGCTGATGAGCGAGTGTGGCGGCCGTACGACGACGATCCTCTGATCACGCGGGAGATGATTTCGGGTCTGGGCGCTTGCGACGCGAGGGCGCGGAACCGGCTCCTGTGCTACCTGGAGGCTTTGGTCGTGCGCCGCTCGGCTCCCGTGCACACGGCTGTGGCGTTCAACGGGGTGTACTTCGGCTACGACATCGCCGCCGGGGGCTACGCCGGTGGGCCCCTGGACATCGGAGACTTCCCCTCGGTCGCCCTCGGCGACGAGGTGAATGCGCTGCCGGTGGGCGCGATGATCAACATTCGGACGGGCGGGGACCTGCTGCCGGCGGAGATTGTCTACAAGGAGGGGGAACACCCGGATCTCGGACCCTACGGAGAGACGCCGGCATGGCTCTCCGGGGCGCCGTACGGCGCGCAGGGACCAGGGCGGCTCGCGGCCGACCTGACGGCGACCCCTGGGCTTCGAGAGCGGTTGGTGTTCGACACGGCGGCGTTCGGACAGGACCCGGCCCCGACGGCGAACCGGCTGCAGCGCCTGCGGAGGCAGGGCAGAACCGACGAGCTCGGGCATCTTGTGGTCGAGTCCCGTTACGCGATGTCGGACGCCGACCTCGGTGACGCCGACTACTACGCGCGCTACCTCGTCACTCATGGTCGGGACCAACTCACCAGCGCACTGGCGCCGGCGCCGCTTCCGTCGCTCATGGCGCCGGGTAGCACCGAAGTGGACCTGCTGGCGGCCGTCAGGGGGCTGATGGACACCGTGCGGGAGTCCCTGGCGTCGCTGGAGGCGGTGCGGGTGTGGGGCGAGTACGTGTTCACCCGCGACTCGATGGCGCGCAGGCTCAGTCGCGGCGGGTCGCTGGGCCGTGACGACCTCGGGCGACTGGCCGAGTCGACGGCGAACCGGGCCCTTCCGAGGAGCGCACGCCGGGCCCGATCCGGCGGGCCGAAGCCGGTGTACACGGCTATCGGCGCGGTGCTGCGAAGCCGAGAGGAGTGGCAGGACCAGATCCGCGGGACCGATTATCCGCTGGCCGTCTGCCACGCGAACTCGGTGCTGAACGACTATGCGCGGCGCGAACGCGACGACGCCACCGATCTGCTGCCGTCGGGAGTGCGACTGACTCTGGACGATCGTTGGCAGGGAGGAGGTGTCTGGCGTGCCGCGTACGAGGGCCTGGCCGACGACACGGCAGCGGCGGACCTTTCGTTGGACGACGCTCTCGGCCGGGGCTGGGTCGAGTCGTTTCCTCGACCGGTATCGGGGCTCTCCTCCGCGTCGGCGTCGGAACCGGACCGAGAGCCGCGTTCGGAGGACAGCGGGGGCGAAGAGCCGGAGTCGTCGACGGAAGCCGCCCCCGATCCGTGGCCCGACGACAGTGACCTGGGGGCGCCGGATGTCCTCTCGGTGAACGACAGCCAGGTCGAATGGGTCCAGCCGCTCCGGCTGGCTCACCTGATGGAGGACTGCCTTCCGCTCCCTCAGCACCTCGCGGAGGAGTTCCGCACTTCCGGTACTTCGGCCGGTCCGGTGCGCTTCGTCCTCCAGCATGCCGGGCAGGAGGTCGCGCCGGCCGCTGCCTGCCAGGACACGAGAGTGAGCGAGAGCGAGACGGGCGTCCGATTGACCGGTGTCGTCTGGCCGTGGGAGTTCTTTCCCGGGATCTGGCTCTCGTTCACCTGGCAGCGTGGAAGTCGGGTGGTTCACGCACGGACGATCCTGTTGCCCCATCCCGTCACCGTCGATGGCGACCACATCGCGCACCGCTACGACCCCAAGGTGCTCACCCGGGACGCGGTGGGTGGCCTGTCGAGGGACACCGGGAAAGCGGAGGACCGGTCCGCCACGCACCTGCTGATGACCGCGGTCCGCCGGCTCGGTCTGCTCGACCGGTTCGGGCGGGCGATGCTCGCACGTGTCGACGTGCCGCCCGCTGTGGAGGAGGTCATGGGTGGCACCACCGTGACTGCCCATCAGATGGAAAACTCCCTGGCCGATCTGCTCGCCGGTGGGCAACTGTCGACCACGCATGGCAGCCGGGGTGCGGATGGCCGGACGTACTACCCGCCCCGGGCGGGCCGGCCGCTCGAGGAACTTGTCTGCTACACGCCGCATCGCGTCGAGTTGCGGGGCGGGCGACCGGGCGTCGGCCCGGCGCCGGGCGGGCCGATCCCTTCGGACCGGCCGATGCAGGAGCACGGCGTGGCCGGGTTCCTCCGCCGCATCGGCCATCTCGGTCACGAGGCGACCGACGAGCAACGCGCGCTCTACCACGCTGATCACCGGAGATTCCGGTTGACCGGCCCGGCCGAACTGCCGGCCGGATACACCTACGTACGTCCGCACAGGCGAAGCCGCTGATTGCGCAGTCTCGCCGTACGTGCGCTCGCACCACCACCCCTGACAGGAGCCTGCATGACCTTGCCCCGTCAACCGCGTGCTGTCCCGGGCACGGAGAGCAACCCGCCGCTCTTCGACATGGATCCTTCGGGATCCGGGGGCGCTTCCACGGACCTGGCCGAGCTCCTTGAGGCGTTTTCCGCGGTCCTCGACGACGTCTGGTCGGGTGAGCCCGGGCCGCTGACGGTCGCGATCTCGCGGCTCACCGAGGCGGACATCGAGCACTCCCTCAACTCCATCCCCGTGCAGGGTCGGCGCAGCCTCCTGAGCGCGCTCAGGATTCCGATCGATGGGGCCAGGGTCAACCGGGCGATGTGTCGTGACGTACTGACGCGCATGCAGCGGAATCCGGACGGACAGCGTGCCCACCATGCCGCTCATCTGTTGACCCAACCGCTCTTCCCCGACGTGGCGTGGGCGGGTTCCAGGCATGTCGCAGGAGTCTCCGAGGACACCACACGGCCGCTCACGCACCGGTGGAGCCCCGCTCTGCTGCGGCTCAGCGTCTGGTCGTCCCTGGACGCGAGCGTCGCGCATGCTCCGCTGTGGTCCTGGGCTTTGCTGCAACCCTGGATCACTGACATGGGGATCCCCTTCGAGGCCCTTCGTGCCGCGGCCCAGCGAATGGTGGAGTCGACCCCGCGAAGGACCTCCGTCCGTGGAGGCGACGACGAGGAGCAAGAGATTCCGGACGCGCCCGAACCCGGCCTCGAGGAGCCGGTGGATTCCGTCGAAACGGTCATTCCAGAGGACGACCCCGCCGCCACCGCGGATGCACCGCAGCTCGATGTCGCACTGCAACGAGTGATCGAGGTGCTCGGGGCGGCTGTCGAGCCGGCTCGGCGGACCATGGCCGCCATCACCGAGCAGTCCCGTCCGGCCGATGCCGATCTGGCGGCGTTGGCCGAGGTGGCCGCGGCGTTCGACGTCGCGGTTCGTGGCCTGCGCGCGCACGGGGCTGTGATCACCACGGTCGACCTGGCGAGCTGCGTCCGGGAGACCGACGCAGTGGTGCGTCGTCTCACCTCGGCGCCACTGCGCGAACGACTCCGCGACGTGGCCCGGTTGTCGTGCCGACCGGGCGGAGTGGCACTCACCCCGGACCTGGAGACCGCCTGCGATCGAGCTGGCGTCCTCATGGGTACCGCTGACTGGGGTGAGTCCGACCGGGAGGATGCCGAGGCGCTCGACGCATTGCTGGCCCTGGTGGAGTCGCACGGAGTCCAGCTGGAGCCGACTGAGATCATCAGCCTGCTCCAGACCGCGTCGAAGAGCCGTGCGCTCGCCTACCTGACCGGCCGCTACCAGGAACTGGTGTTACAGCCGAGCGGTGCGGACGACCCGGTGGGGGACGCGCGGGCGGCTGCCGAGCTGTCGACGTCCGGACATGAGGTACCCCTGTCCGATGTCGAGGCCACCACGGCTGTCGCCGATTCCGTGCGGACCGATGGTGATCCGGTGACGCCTGATGCTCCCCTTGCGGATGACGAGCCGACCGCCCTCGTACCCGATGCCGAGGTGGCGGACGTGGCGGCTCCCGAGCCGCCTCCGGCTGAGCAACTGTCACTGGTACCCGCCGTGCCCGCGTCGGCGAGCACGTCCGCGGATCCGGGCTCGGGCCACACTCCCAGTGTCCCGTCGGCCCGCGGCCACCGACTCGAACCGGCTGAGGGTGCGTCCGACGTGGATTCGGAATCCCGTTCGTCCCTCGCCCGACTCATTGCCGCCCAACGCTACGGCCTGGCCGCCTCATTGGCCGAAAGCCTCGGTGAGCCGAAGAGGCGGATCACAGTCCTTCAACTCGCCGCCTGTGCCGAGGCGGCACGTTCGACGAGCAGCGAGAGTGTTTCGAGGATTCGAACCCTGCTCGCCGGCCCGGACCTCGGCGACCTCGCCGCGAGTCGGCCCGACGCCGCGCTGGCCACCGCCGCGCTCCTGCGGGCCGTGCTCGTCACGGGCGACTCCGAGGCCGGCGCTGAGCTCGGTAGGATCTCCACCGGGCTGCCGCTCAGTCTGGCGCAGGTGGCGGACGAAGTGGCCCAACGTGCGCTGAAGTCGCTTCTGGTGCACTCGCCGCCGCTGGCCCTGGCGCGTGACTCGGCCGAGTTGGAGCGTGCCCTGGAGGACGCTCGGGAGGACTGCAAGCAGGGACTCGACCAGATCCCGAGCGTCCGCTTCCCACGAGGCCAGAAGATCGTCCGCCATTGGTGGGACCCGGAGAAGGGCCTGATCGGGTCCTTGTTGCGACAGGCCGTCGAGGACGACCGTGGCGGCCTCGATGCCCTGTCGCGGAAGGTGAACGAGCTCCGGGAGCCGGCGGTCATCCAGGACACGCTGGAACGCGCGGACCGAGAGTTCATGTCGCCGAGTACCCGCAGCCGCCTGGAGGGGCCGACGAAGCAGGACATTCTGCGGCACACGGCCGACCGGCTGGCCGTGGTCGACAGGTGGTGCCGCCTGGCTCAGGCGCTCGGTGCCCGTGATCGGGACTGGAGCGCCGACCAGGTCCAGGAAATGCGCCTCGTCGTTCTCGGCCTCCGGGACGACGTCCTGAGGGAGGTGCGCGAGCAAGCCGTGACCGTGGACTCCGTCGCCGTCGCCACCCTGGAGGCGACGGTGGCGCTGCTCTCCCGGACGTTCGACCTGTTGGCCGGTGACGCCCGGCTCGACGGCACCGAGCTCACCGCGGAGCTGGCCCTTTACGCGGAGCTCCTCAAGGTGCCCGGAGCCGTGGTGGACCCGACCACGGGCACGGTTCGCTACGCGGAAACGCCTGCCGCCGAGCTCGCCAGTGCCGGCGAACTCTCCTGGGAGGAGGCGGTGCGCGCCCAGGTGAAGGACGAGCACTTTGCCACCGCGCGAACACTCCTTGACCTCTGGACGAGGCGACAGCTTCCCGGTCTCGGCGGGCAGAGCCCGCCGTCGGAGGAATTGTCGGGCCTCGTCTCGGAGACCGGCAGGAGGGTCGCGCAGGAACTGCGTGAGCTCCGTCAGGGTCTTGAGGAATCCCTTCGGCGTGCTCGGGTGGACGGGGCCCTGACGGAGGACGGCGAGCGTGTGCTCGAACGCCGGATCCAGGACGCCGTGCCGGATCCGGACTGCGACCTCGCAAGTGTCAGGCGGGAGCTCGAGGCCCTCTCCGGCGAGCTCAACCGGGCGCGTGCCAGTCACACCGCCGCGCTGCGCACCCGGCTCCACGCGATCGACGGACTGCGTCCGGACGACCAGGACCGTGTGGAGCAGCTGATCGACAGCGGTGACCTGCTCACCGCCGATGAGCTCATCTCGCACCTGGTGAACGGGGAGAGCATCCCCGACACACGCACGACGGACCGGAGTCTGGCGGCCTTCTTCCCCGGGGTGCCGACCGAGCTGGCGTCGACGGGTATCTCCCGGGGGCTGATCGAGGCCGTACGCCAGCGGAAGCGATTCCTGGAGCTGGAGGCACTCGACTACTCGGGACTGTCACCCGAGATCGCGGAGCAGACCGCTCAGGCGCTCGACGGGTGGGCCGACCTGGCGGGCCGCAAGGGCAGCGCGCGTACACAGGGCGTCCGTGAGAGCGAGCTGCTGATGCCGGCTCTCCGACTGATCGGCTACAGCAGCAAGAAGGGGCCGCAGCGCGTCGAACAGCCGCGCTCCGGCAGTTACCGCTTCCTCGACGTCCCCTCGGTCGACTACACCGGGTCGGCACTGGTGCCCGACTTCGGCTCGGGCCTACGGGGCAGCCTCCGCGTCATGCTGGTGTGGGACCGACCCTCGGCCGAGACGCTGATGTCCTGGATCCAACAGGATCCCAATGACGACAGCCTGCTCGTCGCCTACTTCGGCACTCTCTCGGTGCGTGACCGTACCGCGCTCGCGACTCAGGGGGCCCAGAGGAGGCGGGCGATCGTGGTGTTGGACGATGCCGCGCTGGCCCATCTCGCGGCCTGCGGCAACCAGCGTCTCGACTCCGCCATGCGGGTCCTGCTGCCGTTCTCCGCGGTCAACCCGTATGTCATGGGCAAACGGGCCCCCGTCTCCGAGGAGATGTTCTTCGGCCGCCGAGAGGAGCTGGCCTCCGTTCAGCATCCCAAGGGTGACCAGGTGGTGTTCGGCGGCCGGGGTCTCGGCAAGTCGGCACTGCTGAAAGCGGCCGGGCGCAAGTACCAGGCCCAGATCCCCAACTCGCGACTCAGCCTGTTGCTCTCGCTCGACTCGACATTTACGGGGACCAACGCGCCGTCCTCCATGGTGTGGGACCGGATCGGTCGGCAGCTGGTCGAACGAGACGCGCTGATTCTGACGCGCAAGGTCAAGCCGGATGCGGTGCTGAGCTACCAGCAGGTATTGACGGGGATGAAGGCGTGGCTCCACGAGGACTCCAAGCGGGGGCTGCTGATCATGCTCGATGAGGCCGACGGCTTCTTCGAATCCGACTCCCCCCAGTTCACGGAGACCCGGCGCCTGCGCGACTTGGGCGAGGGCGTGGACGACCGGGTCAAGGTCGTGTTCGCAGGCCTGCACTCGGTGCAGCGGTTCGCGAAGGTCGCGGTCAACAGCCCGTTCAGCCACCTCGCGCAGAGTCCCAGGGTGATCGGTCCCCTCCGGCCGCAGGATGCCGTGAGTCTGCTCATCGAGCCGCTCGGGGTACTCGGCTACGAGTTCGAGGACCCCGCGCTGGTGCACCGCATCCTTGGGCACTGCTCGTACCAGCCGTTCCTGCTCCAGATGTTCGGGCACCGACTGGTCCAGGGCATGCACTCCAAGCGGACCGGTGTGGAGTCCGGACCGCCCTACGTCATCACCAGGGCAGACGTGGAGGAGGTCCAGTCGGACCGAGCCCTCAGGGCCAGCATCACCGAAGCATTCCACGACACGTTGCGGCTGGACTCCCGCTACAACGTGATCGCGAACGTCGTCGCCCACCACGCCCACCACTACGGGTTGGACGCGGCGCTGAACCACGCCGGGCTGAGGGACGAATGCACGTACTGGTGGCCCGAGGGCTTCGAGAACCTCGACACGGACCAGTTCCGGGCCTACCTCTCGGAGATGGAGGGACTCGGTGTGCTGGCGCCGGATCCCGATCACCGCGGCTGGCACCTGCGCAGCGCCAACGCGTTGAGCAGGATCGGCAACCTGGAGATGGTGGAGGCCGAGCTGCAGCAGGCGTCGCGCCGGAAGGTGGCGGAGCACTTCAGTCAGTTCGAGGCGCGCCACCTGTCACGTGACGGCTACTCGTACTCGCCGCTCACCACGAATCAGATCGCCGACGTGCTTCCCGGCATGGGCAACCAGGCCCGACTGGTGCTCGGGAGCGTCGCCACCGGTATCGATCGGGTGAGTGGCGCGCTGCGGGAGGTGGCCGAGACCACGGGGTGGGAGGTTCCCCAGGTGTCCAAGTGGTCCGATTACGAGCGCGAGCTCGTCCTGGGCCAGCCCGGCAAGGAACGGGTCGTCGTGTCGGACCTCACGGTGAAGGGCCCCAACGACGGGAGGTGTCTGGCCAC
The DNA here is from genome assembly GCF_040609095.1 of Kitasatospora sp. NPDC004799. NCBI lineage: Bacteria > Bacillati > Actinomycetota > Actinomycetes > Kitasatosporales > Streptomycetaceae > Kitasatospora > Kitasatospora sp. NPDC004799. The sequence goes on along the minus strand of NZ_JBEXJK010000030.1, from coordinate 9,696 downwards.
TCTGGAGAACGCCGTCCGACGCGTCCCGACCGCGTCCGGCGTCACGCGCTCCGCAGTCGTCATTGCCGGGCCCGACCAGCAGGTCGTCTGGAAGGCCGCCCTCGGCGACGGTCGGGAGCACGGGGTCGAGATCGATGTGATCCCACTGCGCAGGTGCACGACCGACTGGCTGCGCGCCTGGGCCCAGGAGAAGGAGGTGTTCAGCTCCGAATCACAGCTGGAGCGGCTCGGGGAGAGCACCGGTGGTTGGCCCGTCCTGGTGCACCGGCTGTCCGCCGCGCTCGACGAGGGGCGCAACGGGGAGCGGGCGCTGAGCCAGGTGGTAGCGGAGCTGGAGGAGAGCCAGGGCTCGAAGGGCTTCCTGACGGACGCCGGACTGATCCCCGGCACGCCGCAGTGGGTCGCGTACCGTGCCGTCCTGGAGCTCATGACGCCGGACGGCATGGCTCTCGACGATCTGCACGTGGCGATCGGCGCCGGTATGGAGGACGACTCGGTGAGCGTGGCCTATGCGCTTGCCGTGCTGCGTACGCTCCAGGTCTTCGACGTCGAAGCGGACGGCCGGCACCACCTCGAACCGGTCCTGAAGGCGTGCTGGGAACGGGTCCACGGCGACTGACCGATGCCCCGCGGGTCGCCGCACACACCGTGCGGCGACCCGCGCTCCTCGCGGAGGACCTGCGGGCGGCCGGCGTGTCACCGGGCGGGCGACCGCGTGGGGATGACCGGGTCGAGGAAGGCGCTGGGTGCGCCGTGCCAGGAGACGAGGAGGGCCTCCCGTGCGCGTGTGCAGGCCACGAAGAGCAGGCTCAGCTCGCTGCTCAGGTCCTCGCGGTGCTGCAGAGGGTCCGTCTCCTCCGGGGTGATCGCGCCGGGCAGGGGCAGCAGGCCGTCGCTCACGCCCGCCACGGCGACGCAGCGGAACTCCAGTCCCTTCATCCGGTGCATGGTTCCGACCCGGACGCCGGGGGCCGTCGCGTCGCCGAGTACGTGGGCGGGCATCCCGTTCCGCTCCAGGGCCTGGGCGATGTCGCGGCCGAGTCGGACGGTCCGCACGGCGACGCCGATGTCCTCCGGGCTCACGCCCGAGGCGGTCCAGTCCTTGACGCGGGCGACGAGGGCTCGGATCTCCTCGGCCTTGTCGACGTGTCCGTGGGCCTCGGGGTGCGCGCCGTGCAGGGTCGAGTGGTAGCCGGCCAGCGAGTCCTCCCCGCCGTCCATGTCGTCCGGGCGTTCGCCGGTGAGCAGGGACGCGGACCAGCTGAGGATCTCCTGCGTGGTCCGGTAGTTGACCCGCAGGCGGGAGGAACGACCGACCACCTGGATGCCGAGCGAGCGCAGCGAGACCTTGTTCCCGTAGATCCGCTGGTGCGGATCGCCGGCGAGGAACAGGTCGTCCGGCCCGGGGGCCACGAGCGCGCGCAGGAACCGCCACTGGACGGGGTGCAGGTCCTGCGCCTCGTCGATCACCACGTGCCGGAACGGGCGGTCGTCCGCTTCGTCGAGCGCCCGCGCGGCCCGCGCGCAGACCTGGAGGAACGTTAACTCCCCGGCCCGGCGCAGTTCTTCCTCGAATGCGGCCACCACGCGCCACAGCCGGGCCCGCTCCGCCGTCCCGATGGCCCGGCCCCGGCCGGTACGCGGCGCCCGCAGGTACTGTTCGGCGCTCTCGATCGACTGGGCCAGGACGACCTGCCGCCACTCCTGGTCGAGGAACAGATCGGTGAACCCGGCGTCGATCCGACGGGCGACCCGGCCCCAGCGGGCGAGGATCGCGTGCTGCTGGAAGAGGACCTTCGACGGGGCGCCGCCGCCGGAGCGTCGCAGGACCTCGGCGGCCAGCGCGTCGACGGTGACCACCCGGACCTTCGCCCGGATCCGCCGGTCCGTCACGAGCAGGGCGAGGCAGCGCTCCAGCTCCGCGGCGAGGTCCTCGGAGGCGGTGGTCAGCAGAATCGATCCGTCAGGCGCGTCCGCCGGCAGCCGGCGGGCCAGGTGGGAGGCCCGGTGCAGGGCCACCACCGTCTTTCCGGTCCCGGGGCCGCCGGTGACCCGGGCCGGTCCGTTGTACGACTCCCGGTAGGCGACCCGGTACTGGGCGGGGTGCAGGAAGATCCGCCAGGCGTCGAAGGGGCGTTCCAGGATCTCCAGCAGTTCGTCGGGCCCGGACACCAGGGCGACCCGACCACGCGCCCGGGCCATGGCCGAGACCAGGCCGTCGGCCGGTTGCTCGACGCTCGTCGGGGCGGCCGCCCGGACGTAGGCCCGGACGATCTCGCGGTCGATCTCGGCCGGTTCCATCCCGCTCGCGAGGCCGACCAGGACGTCGAACTGCTGCTCCGGCAGCACGCGGTGGAGCGCCTCCAGATGGGCCTCGTCGGGGAGCAGCCGGATGATCGGCAGGATCTCCTCCTCGATGCCCAGGCTGCGCAGGACCTTGTCGGAGCGGTCGGCGAAGAGCCTCCGGGGTTCGTCGGCGGCCAGCGCCTTCAGTGACCGGGAGGCGCGCTCCAGCGCGACGTCGTTGCGGATCTCGACGCCCTGGGTGGCGGCGTTGACCGAGGCCCGGTGCTTGGCGGCCCAGTCGTTGGCCTTGTCGTGCGGGAGGACCTTCAGCAGCAGGTAACCGTCGCCCCGGTCGGCCTTGAGGACGACCCCGCGCCAGAAGTCGGTGATCCGAATGGTCCGGATCCGGGGGTCCCGCTGGTGGGTGAGCTTCTCCAGGTGCACGCCGGCGTGGGTGGCCCCGGTGAACTTCTCGAAGGTCTCGAAGACCCGCCGCTGCACCGGCTTCTCCAGCGCCGCGAACTCCATCAGGAAGTCCCGGTGCATGCCCAGCGTCGCCACCCCGGCCCCCTCGCGCCCGCGGCCCGTCCGCGCGGCCGGGCAGTGCGTTTCACTGTACTGGCCCGGATGATCACTCGAGGCCCGGGCGGTGGGCGGCGGCTGTGTGTTCCGGACCACCGGCGGCCCGTTCTGTGACCCTGGGGAGGGGCGGGGAGGGACCGGCGGTCGGGGCGCGGGTGGGCGAAGCTACCATGTGGGCAACACCCTCAGCTCGAAAGATGGACTTGTGACTGTCAACGACGACGTGTTCACGGACTGGAAGAACCGCGAGGAGATCGCGGAGTCGATGATCCCGATCATCGGGCGGCTGCACCGGGAGCGGGACGTCACCGTCCTGTGCCACAGCCGTTCCCTGGTGAACAAGTCGGTGGTCAGCATCCTCAAGACGCACCGCTTCGCCCGGCAGATAGCCGGCGAGGAGCTCTCGGTCACCGAGACGATGCCGTTCCTGGAGGCCCTGACCGCCCTCGACCTCGGCCCCTCGCAGATCGACCTCGGCATGCTCGCCGCGACGTACAAGGCGGACGACCGCGGCCTGTCGGTGGCGGAGTTCACCGCCCAGGCCGTCGTCGGCGCCACCGGTGAGAACAAGCTGGAGCGCCGGTCCGGGCAGGACGTCGTGCTGTACGGGTTCGGCCGGATCGGCCGGCTGGTCGCCCGGCTGCTGGTCGAGAAGGCCTCGGCCAACGGCCTGCGGCTGAAGGCCATCGTCGTGCGCAACAGCGGCGGCGACGACCTGGTCAAGCGCGCCTCGCTGCTGCGCCGTGACTCCATCCACGGCCAGTTCCAGGGCACGATCACCGTCGACGAGGCGAACAACAAGATCATCGCCAACGGCAACGAGATCACGGTGATCTACTCCGACGACCCGACCAAGGTCGACTACACGGAGTACGGGATCAAGGACGCGATCCTGATCGACAACACCGGCCGCTGGCGCGACCGCGAGGGCCTGTCGAAGCACCTGCGTCCCGGTATCGCCAAGGTCGTGCTGACCGCCCCGGGCAAGGGCGACGTCCCGAACATCGTGCACGGCGTGAACCACGACACGATCAAGCCGGACGAGCAGATCCTGTCCTGCGCCTCCTGCACCACCAACGCCATCGTCCCGCCGCTGAAGGCGATGGAGGACGAGTACGGCGTGCTCCGCGGCCACGTGGAGACCGTCCACTCGTTCACCAACGACCAGAACCTGCTGGACAACTACCACAAGGCCGACCGTCGCGGCCGCTCGGCGCCGCTGAACATGGTGATCACCGAGACCGGTGCCGCCTCGGCCGTCGCCAAGGCCCTGCCGGACCTCGAGGCGAAGATCACCGGCAGCTCGATCCGCGTCCCGGTGCCGGACGTCTCCATCGCGATCCTCAACCTCCAGCTGAAGCGGGAGACCAACCGCGAGGACGTCCTGGAGTACCTGCGGAACGTCTCGCTGACCTCGCCGCTGAAGCGCCAGATCGACTTCATCGACTCGCCCGACGCCGTCTCCAGCGACTTCATCGGCTCGCGCCACGCCTCGATCGTGGACGCCGGCGCGACCAAGGTCGACGGCGACAACGCGATCCTCTACCTGTGGTACGACAACGAGTTCGGCTACTCGTGCCAGGTGATCCGGGTCGTCCAGTACATCTCGGGCGTCGAGTACCCGACCTTCCCGGTCCCGGCGGTCTGATCCACAGCGGTCGGATCCACCGGTAGGGCAGGACGATCGAGCAGTACGGCGGGGCGGTGACCGGGGCGGTCACCGCCCCGCCGGTGTTCGGGGGCGGGGCGGTCGCTATCTTGAGGGCTCACTGACAGGACTGGGGAGGCGACGGGGATGGGTGGTCGGCGGGTGCTCGCCGCGGTGGCGGCGGCCGGGGTGCTGACGGGCGTGCTGGCCGGGTGCTCCTCCGGGGGGTCGAAGAGCGCCGAGGGGGCGAAGGCCTCGTCCGCGTCGGGGTCGGCGGCGGCTGTGACGGGGGCGGCCACGGCGCCGGCGGCGGCTTCCGTGTCGGCACCGGCTCCGGCGGCCGCCGGGGCGACCGCGCCCGGTACGGCTGCGCCCGCCGCCTCCGCGCCGGCGTCCGCGCCGGCCCCGGCCGCCCCCGAGGCGCCGCGCGGGGACCTGGAGGCGGCGCTGCTGGACGACAAGGTGGTCGCGCAGGTGCTGCCGGACGCCAGGGCGATGGCCGGGTGGGAGGAGGAGAAGCGCCGGGTCGACACCGCCGACCACAAGGTCACCTGCACCGGCGCCGCCGCGGCCTCCTGCGCCGGCAAGCCGCTCAGCGGCTCGGTCCGGTTCTCCTCGGGGGACGTGGTGGTCCGCTTCCTGGTGGACACCCTGCCCAGCCGGGACGCGGCGGCGCAGCGGCTGAAGGAGAGCTACGCCTCGTACGCCGCGGGGCCGTTCAAGAAGGTCGACATCCCGGCGCTGGGCAGCGAGAGCCAGGCCTTCCAGGGGCCGCTGGCCGAGGGCGAGGGCGTCGGGATCGTGGTGCGCTCGGGCACCGTGGTGGCGAGCGTGACCAGCGAGGGCGGACCGGTGGACGTGCCGGCGACCCGGAGGTTCGCGGTGATGCTGGTCCAGCGGATCGAGCAGGCACAGGCGGGGAAGGCGCCGGACGCGGGGCTCGGCGTGGGCTGAGACCACCCCCTCCCGCACGGGCGGGGCGCTGGGCTGGGCAAACGGATGTCAGTCGGCCGTGATATCTACCTATCCCATGGCCACAGTGCGGCCATGCGAAAGATGCCGATGACGTTCGAGGGGGCCAGACACATGCCGCTGTTCCGACGCCGCTCCGGCGGGGAGGGCGCGCAGGACCGGGCCGGGCGGCGCGGGTTCGGGTTCGGCTTCGGCCGGCGGGGCACCGGATCGCCCGCCGCGGCCGGTGCCGCCGAGCCGCGGCTCGACCCGGCGTACGGGGACGAGTCGGTGCGCCTGGCGCTCCGACAGGCCGCCGACGGGGACTGGGCCGCGCTGCGCCCGACGCTGGCCGCCGCTGCCGGGGGCGAGGACCTGTCCTTCCTGGTCGGGGCGATATCCGAGGTGCCCCGGGTCGAGCAGTGGACGGCCCGGGCGCTGGCCGACACCCCGGACGACACGCTGCTGCTGGTGCTGTCCGGCGCCCGGCACGTCGTCTGGGGCTGGGAGGCCCGGACGGGCGCCCGGGCCAAGGACGTCACCGAGGAGCGGTGGAAGGTCTTCCACGAGCGGCTGGACGTCGCCGAGGAGCAGCTGCTGGAGGTCGCCGAGCGCGAGCCGTCCTGGCACGCCCCCTGGGGATTCCTCCAGCGGAGCTCCATGGGCGCCTCGCTCGGCCCGGACGTCGCCACCTGCCGCTTCGAGGCCGCGGTGCGCCGGTCGCCCGGGAATGCCGGCTCGCACCGGGTCCGGTTGCAGCAGCTGAGCGCCAAGTGGGGCGGTTCGCACGAGGAGATGCACGCGTTCGCCCGCTCCACGATGCTCGCCGCCCCCGAGGGCAGCCACCTCGGCGAGCTGGTGGCACTCGCGCACCTGGAGCACTGGCTGGCCCTCCCGGACGGCGAGGACCGCGCCTACCTGACCAGTCCCGCCGTGGTGTCCGGGTTGCAGGAGGCGGCCTTCCGCTCCGTCCTGCACCCCGACTTCACGCCGGTGCGCGGCTGGCAGGCGAGCTTCAACGCCTTCGCCATGGCGTTCTCCCTCGCCGACCAGCCCAAGACCGCGCGCCTGCTGTTCGAGGCGCTGGACGGCTGCGTGACCAGAGCCCCCTGGAACTACCTGGCGGGCGATCCGGTCAAGGCCTTCCGCTCCCACCGCGACCGCTGCGCCGCCCCCTGGCGCTGAGCCGTACCGGTACGGCTTCACCGTCTTCGTCCACCCCACCACCGTCATCCGCCCCGCGATCGAAAGAGCCTCCGGTGTCCCCTACCGACAACCCGACGAGTGCGCACACCTTCCAGGTGGACCTGCGCGGCCTGGTGGACCTGCTCTCCCACCACCTCTACTCCAGCCCGCGCGTCTACCTGCGCGAGCTGCTGCAGAACGCGGTGGACGCGATCTCCGCCCGCCGCGCCCTCGACCCCGGGGCGCCGGGCACGATCACCGTCCGCGCGGACGACGAGCTGTCCGTCACCGACACCGGCATCGGCCTGACCGAGAAGGACGTCCACACCTTCCTCGCCACCATCGGCCGCAGCTCCAAGCGCGACGCCGAGGGCCGGCTCGACGGCGCCGGGCTGGCCCAGGCCCGCGGCGACTTCATCGGCCAGTTCGGCATCGGCCTGCTCGCCTGCTTCGTGGTCGCCGACGAGATCACCGTGGTCACCCGCTCCGCCGCCACCCCGGACGCCCCGGTGATCGAGTGGCGCGGCAGCTCCGACGGCAGCTACACCATCCGCACCCTGCCCGCCTCGGCCAGGCCCGAGCCGGGCACCACCGTCACGCTGGCCCCGCGCGCCGACGCCGCCGAGTGGACCCGCCCCGGCCGGGTCCTCACCCTCGCCCGGGACTTCGGCAGCCTGCTGCGCCACGACGTCACCGTGATCGACGCGAGCGGCACCGAGCACCGGGTCAACCGCACCCCGCCCTGGGCCGAGCGCCACGCCTCCCCACTGGCCAGGCGCGACGCGCTCACCGAGTACTGCCGCGCCGCCTTCGACTTCACCCCGCTCGACACCATCGAGCTGGACCTGCCGCTGGTCGGCCTGCGCGGCGTCGCGTACGTCCTGCCGGACGCCGCCCCGCCCTCGCGCCGCAACGGCCACCGGGTGCACCTCAAGGGCATGCTGCTCTCCGACCAGGCCCCCGAACTGCTGCCGGACTGGGCCTTCTTCGTCCGCTGCGTGGTCGACACCGACGGGCTGCGCCCCACCGCCTCCCGCGAGGGCCTGTACGCCGACGAGACGCTGGCCGCCGTCCGGGACGCGCTCGGCGCCCGGATCCGCGACTGGCTCACCGGCCTGTCCGCGAGCGACCCGGCGCTGCTGCACCGCTTCCTGTCCGTCCACCACCTGGCCGTCAAGGAACTCGCCCGCTACGACGACGAGTTGCTGCGGATGATGCTGCCCTGGCTGCCGTTCGAGACCACCGACGGCAACGTCACCCTGGACGAGTTCGCCCGCAGCCACCCGGTGGTGCTGGTGACCCGGACGGTCGAGGAGTTCCGCCAGGTCGCCCCGATCGCCGGCGCGGCCGGGCTCGGCGTGGTCAACGGCGGCTACACCTACGACCACGACCTGGTGCACCGGCTGCCCGAGATCCGCCCCGGCGTCTCGGTCTCCGACCTCGACCCGGGCACCGTCACCGCGCACCTGGACACCGTCGACCCGGCCGCCGAACTGGCCGCCAACGCCTTCCTGGCGATCGCCCGCGAGGTGGTCGGCCGGTTCGACTGCGACGTCGCGCTGCGCAGCTTCCACCCGGCCAACGCGCCCGCCCTGCTGCTCGACAACCGGGAGGCCCGGCACGAGCGCACCCGGGCCCAACTCGCCGACGAGGCCGACGGGTTGTGGGCCGACATCCTCGGCTCGCTGCGCGCCGAGGTGCCCCGCGCCCAGCTGGTGCTCAACCACCTCAACCCGCTGGTGCGGCGCGCCGCCACCGTCACCAGCCGCGAGCTGGCCGTCACCGCCGTCGAGGCGCTGTACGGGCAGGCCGTGCTGATGACCCGCCGCCCGCTCAAGGCCAGCGAGTCCGCGCTGCTCAACCGCTCCTTCATCAGCCTGCTCGACCACGCGATGCTCGGCCACGAGGCGGCGGGCGGCCCGGGTCACGACGCTCCGAAGGAGGCGTGATGCTGGACACCCCCGACGCGGTGATGGCCGCGCTGCGCGACAACGACGCCCGCCCGTACGGCCGGACCAGGACCGTCACCGCCGAGGAACTTGTCGACGCCGCCGAGCAGTTCGACGACACCGGGATCCGCTCGATGGCCCTGCTGGAGCTGATGGAGGCCTACGAGTACGACGGCGAGCGCAGCAAGAGCCCGGTCGTCTTCGCCCGCGTCCTCAAGCTCTGGGACACCGACCCGGACGGCTTCGGCGAGTGGGCCCGGCACCAGGTGTACTGGCGCTTCAAGTGGGTGGCCACCGCGCTCCTGGACACCCCGGACGTCCCGCTGGCCGCGATCCGGCGCTGGCACACCGAGCTGCGCGACCGCTACCGCGCGGCCGGCCACGACCTCCAGCCGTACTACGCCCAGCGCTACCACCTGGCCGCGCAGACCGGCGTCGACGTGCAGGACGCCTACGAGCTGTGGGCGGCCCGCCCGCGCTCCGAGCTGAGCGACTGCCACGCCTGCGAGACCCGCGCCCGCGCCGAGCACTTCCTCGCCGCCGGGGACGACGCCCGGGCGCTGGAGGTGCTCGCCCCGGTGCTGGACGGCCGCAGCGGCTGCGAGCAGGAGCCCTACCTCAGCCAGGCCACCGCGCTGCTCGCGCAGCTGCGCCAGGGCCGGCTGGACGAGGCCCGCTCCGGCCACCTGGCCGGCTACCGCTACGCCCGCGGCAAGGCCGCGATGCTGGACGCGGTCGGGCTGCACATCGAGTTCTGCGCGCTCTCCGGCAACGAGCCGCGCGGCCTGGAGCTGCTCGCCGAGAACCGCGGCCTGTTCGCGGTCACCGGCGAACCCGCGTCCCGGCTGGGATTCCTGACCGGAGTCGAGGTGCTGGTCGCCCGGCTCGCCCGGGCCGGCCACGGCGAACTCGCGGTCAGCGGCCCGGCCGGCACCGCCTGGACGGTGGACTCCCTGCTCGCCCACGTGCGCACCGAGGCCGACGCGCTGGCCGCCCGCTTCGACGCCCGCAACGGCACCGACGCGGTCGGCGCCGCGCGGCGCGCCCGGCTGGCCGTCGAGCCGCCGCTCGCCGAGCCGCTGGCGCTGGGCGTGC
>NZ_JBEXJK010000029.1:0-38745 GCF_040609095.1 Kitasatospora sp. NPDC004799 | reverse complement strand
GATGGACGCCGGTCGCCCGCCCCGGTGGCGGCCGCGGCCGCCCGCCAGCGGGCCGTCACCCCGGCCGGACCGGGCGGCACCCGCACCTCCGTCCGACCGCGGACCTCGTCGTGGATCACCGTCTCCATCCCTGCTCCGTTCCCGGCCGGGCTCCCCGCCCGGCCGTCCGTTCCCGTCCCGTGCCGCGGCTCCAGCCGCGCCCTGCCCTCGTGCCCGCACCCGCCCGCCGACCCCCGTACGGCGGGCGGAGCCGTCGTCAGTCCGCGACCACCCGCACCGCGCCCGGCACGTACTCGCGCTGGCGGATCACCCGGTACCAGCCCTTCGGCAGCGGTATCGCGGCGTGCTCCTCGTGCACCACCCGGCCGCCCTCGGGCAGGTGCAGCCAGCCCGCGCCGAACGGCCCGGTCTCGCGGCGCAGTTCGCCCGGGCCGACCACGGCGTGGGCGTGCCCGGTGACCTCGCCGAGCGCGAGCACCATCCGGCCCCGCGCGTCCCGGGGCTGCACGGCCAGCTCGGCCACCCGCGGCGGGACCGCGCCCTCCTCGACCGGCACGATCAGCACATCGCCCTGGCGGTACATCAGTCCTCCCTCGTCGTACGGCCGGGCCCCGGCGGACGCCGGAACCCACGGCTCCGCCGCGCCTGCCGCGGTCACTCTCCGGAGCCAGGACCAGAACATAGAGCAAGGGTCTGACAACGCGCCCGGACGGCGACCCGGCCGCCGGATTGTCAGTCCCGGCTGGTAGACAGTTGTTCGGCCCAGACCCCAGAGGAGCAGCGCATGACTGTCAACGACCACATCGAGCGGTTCCACGGTCTTCCCGTCTTCGACTTCGTGGAGGCCTTGGAGGAGGCCGGGGAGGAGGGCGGATCCGGCGCCCTCCAGCTGCCGGACGCGGCGTCGGCCGCCTGGCGGATCCGGCTCGAGTACGAGTCCGAGGCGACGTTCGTCGAGCGCTGGGAGCAGTTCCTCGGCGCCGTCGACACCGAGCGGGTCACGGCCCTGGTGGTCGGCCAGTGGGCGCCGGAGGAGCCGGAGGGCTTCCGGGAGCCGATGGAGGCGATCGTCGCCGCCGCCGGTCGGCTGCCCGCCCTGCGCGCGCTGTTCGTCGGCGACATCACCTACGAGGAGTGCGAGATCTCCTGGATCCAGCAGTGCGACATCACGCCGCTGCTGACGGCGTTCCCCCGGCTGGCCGAGCTGGTGGTGCGCGGCGCGTCGGAGGACTGGGACGGCAAGGGCGGCCTGGCGCTGCAGCCGCTGCGGCACGAAGCGCTCGAGGCGCTGCGCTTCGAGGCCGGCGGGCTGCCGGGCTCGGTCGTGCGTTCGGTGGCCGGCTGCGACTTCCCGGCCCTGGAGCGGCTGGAGCTCTGGCTGGGCGTGGACAACTACGGCGGCGACGCGACGACGGCCGACCTCGCGCCGTTCCTGGACGGCACCCGCTTCCCCGCGCTGCGCCACCTCGGCCTGCAGAACAGCGAGTTCCAGGACGACATCGCGGCCGCCGTGGCGCACGCCCCCGTCGTCGCCCGCCTGGAGTCGCTCAGCCTCTCCATGGGCGTGCTGACCGACCAGGGCGCCACCGCCCTGCTGGAGGGCCAGCCGCTCACCCACCTGCGCTCGCTCGACCTGCACCACCACTACCTCACCGAGGAGATGCAGCAGCGCCTGCGCCAGGCCCTGAGCGGGGTCGAGCTCGACCTCTCCGAGCCCGGCAAGCCCGACGACCAGTGGCGCTACGTGGCCGTGGCCGAGTAGCCGTCACCACCCCGCGCGACCGACCGACCACCCGTCCCAGCACTCGACCCACCAGGATCCGACATGGCCGTCTCCCACCACATCGAACGCTTCCACGAGCTGCCGATCCACGAGTTCACGCCCGCCGACGCCCGGCCGCGGCCCGCCGCGGGAGCCGTCGCCTGGCGGCTGTCCGTCGAGTACGGCTCCCAGCAGGACTTCGGCCAGGTCTGGCAGTCCTTCCTGACGGAGGTCGACCCGGCCGGCGTCCGCGCCGTGGTGATCGGCCCCTGGTGGCGGAACGAGTACACGTCCGTGGGCCCCGTGATCGAGGCGATCACCGCCGAAGCGCGGCGCCTGCCGGCCCTGGAGGCGCTGTTCCTCGGCGAGGTGACGTACGACGAGTGCGAGATCTCCTGGCTGGAGATGGACGACGTCACCCCGCTGCTGCACGCCTTCCCCGGGCTGAGGTCGCTGGCCGTGCGCGGCGGCACCGACCTCGCCCTGGAGCCGGTGCGGCACGACCGGCTGACCAGCCTGCGCTTCGAGTCCGGCGGCCTCCCGGCCACCGTGGTGCGCGCGGTGGCCGGCTCCGAACTGCCCGCGCTGGAGCGCCTGGAGCTCTGGCTCGGCGTGGACGAGTACGGCGGTGACGCCGCGATGGACGACCTGGCACCCTTCCTGGACGGCTCCCGGCTGCCGAAGCTGCGCCACCTCGGGCTGGCCAACAGCGAGCTCCAGGACGAGATCGCCGCCGCCGTCGCCCACGCCCCGGTGGTGGCCCGGCTGGAGTCGCTCGACCTCTCCATGGGCATGCTCTCCGACGAGGGCGCCACCGCCCTGCTGGAGGGCCAGCCGCTCACCCACCTGCTTTCGCTCGACCTGCACCACCACTACCTGAGCGACGCCATGATGGAGCGGCTGAGCGCGGCCCTGCCGGGGGTCGAGGTCGACCTCGGCGAGGCCGAGGGCGACGAGGCGGAGGACGAGTTCGACCGCTACGTCTCGGTCGCCGAGTAGGCGGGCGGCGGAGGCGATGACCATGCGGCTGACCGTCCTCGGCAATCCGGGGCACCGGCGGGTGACACTGTTCGCGGCCGCCGCCCGGGCCGCCGGGCTGCCCGAGCCCGCCGTCCTGCCCTGGCTGGACGTGCTGCGCGGCCGGTACCGGCTGCCCGAGGGCGGGCTGCTGCGCATCGAGTCGCCCGGCGAGGAGCCCGAGGTCGACGCGCTGCTGCGCGGGCCCGCGCTCGGCCCCGGCTACGCGCCGACCAGGGTCGAGGGCACGGCCGTCTGGTACGCGGGGGTGATGGCCGCGCTGCGCGGGCTGGCCGCCCGGCCCGGCGTGCGGCTGCTCGGCGATCCGGAGGAGATCGCCGTGATGTTCGACAAGCGCCGCGCGCACGCGCTGCTCGCCGGGGCCGGGGTGCCGGTGCCCAGGGCGCTCGGCGGCGAGGTCACCGGCTGGGAGCACCTGCGCGAACGCCTCGCCGAGGCCGGCCTGCACCGGGTCTTCGTCAAGCCCGCGCACGGCTCCTCCGCCTCCGGGGTGATGGCCCTGGAGTTCGGGCCGCGCGGGCAGGTGCAGGCCACCACCTCGGTGGAGCTGGCCGGCGGCCGCTTGCACAACTCGCTGCGGGTGCGCCGCTACCGCGAGGAGCGGGAGGTCGCCGCGATCGTCGACGGCCTGGCACCGGACGGGCTGCACGTCGAGCAGTGGGTCCCGAAGGCCTCGCAGTCCGGGCGCTCGGCGGACCTCCGGGTCGTGGTGGTCGCCGGCCGGGCCACCCACGCGGTGGTGCGCACCAGCGCCCAGCCCATGACCAACCTGCACCTCGGCGGCGCCCGGGGCAGCCTCGACCAGGTCCGCGAGGCCGCCGGTCGGGCCTGGCCTGCCCTGCTGGAGACGGCCGAGCGCGCGGCGGCCTGCTTCCCCGGCTCCCCGATGGTCGGGGTCGACGTGCTGCCCACGACCGGCTGGCGGCGCGCCCTGGTCGGCGAGGTGAACGCCTTCGGCGACCTGCTCCCCAACCTCACCGGCCTGCCCGGCGGGCCCGCCGAGGGCCTCGACACCTACGGCGCCCAGCTGGCCGCACTCACCACTCTCCTCCCGTCGTCGCCCGCGGCGACGGACCACCAGATCACGGAACCCGCTCGATGAACCACCGGACCACCGTCCCCGCCCCCACCACCGCCCCCGACATGAACGCCGTCGTGGGCACCCACGACCTGCTGCTCGTCACCCTCGACACGCTCCGCTTCGACGTCGCCGAGGAGTTGGCCGCCGCCGGCCGCATCCCGAACCTCGCCGCCGTCCTCCCCGGCGGCCGCTGGGAGCGCCGCCACGCACCCGGGAGCTTCACCTACGCCTCCCACCAGGCGATCCTGGCCGGTTTCCTGCCGACCCCGGTGTCCCCGGACGGCCCGCACCCGCGTCTGTTCGCGGCCCGGTTCGCCGGCTCCGAGAGCACCGCCCCGCGCACCTGGGTCTTCGACGCCCCCGACCTGCCGACGGCGCTGGCCGCGGCCGGGTACCGCACGGTGTGCATCGGCGGTGTCGGGTTCTTCAACCGGCAGGGCCCGCTGGGCTCGGTGCTGCCCGGTCTCTTCCAGGAGAGCCACTGGGCGCCCGAGCTGGGCGTGGCCTCGCCGACGTCCTTCGAGGCGCAGGTCGCCCGGGCCGAGCGGGTCGCCGCCGAGCAGCCGGCCGACCAGCCGCTGTTCCTCTTCCTGAACGTCTCGGCGCTGCACCAGCCGAACTGGTTCCACCTGCCCGGCGCCACCCGTGAGCACGGGGACTCCCGGGCCAGCCACGCCGCCGCCCTGGAGTACGTGGACGCGCACATCGGCCGGCTGTTCGCGGCGATGAGCGCCCGCCGCCCCTGCTTCGCGATCGTCTGCTCCGACCACGGCACCGCCTACGGCGAGGACGGCTACACCGGGCACCGGATCGGCCACGAGGTGGTCTGGACGGTCCCGTACGCGCACTTCACCCTCCCCGCCCGAACGGCGGGCGCCACCGCGACCTCCGAGGAGCGCGCATGACCACCGCACCCCCGCGCCCGGACTCGCCGTACCAGTCGTACGTCTACGCGTACCCGCACAAGACGGCCTACCGCCCGCTGCCGGAGCGGCCGCCGCTGCGCGAGCTGTGGGCGGGCGAGGCCCAGCACGCGCTCTCGCTCTACCTGCACATCCCGTTCTGCGAGGTGCGCTGCGGCTTCTGCAACCTGTTCACCCGGATCGGCAGCCCCGAAGGCCTGACCACGGCCTACCTGGACGCCCTGGAGCGCCAGGCCACGGCGGTGCGCGCGGCGCTGGACGAGGGGGCCCGGTTCGCGCTGGCCGCGTTCGGCGGCGGCACGCCCACCTACCTGACGGCCGGTGAGCTGGAGCGGCTGTGCGACATCGCCGAGCGGCGGATGGGCGCCGACCTGCGGGCGATACCGCTCTCGGTGGAGGCCTCGCCCGCCACCGCGACCGCCGACCGGCTGGAGGTGCTGGCCGCCCGGGGCACCACCCGGCTGAGCCTGGGCGTCCAGTCCTTCGACGACGCCGAGGCGCGCTCCGCCGTCCGTCCGCAGAAGCGGGCCGAGGTGGAGGCCGCCCTCGGCCGGATCCGCGCGGCCGGGTTCCCGGTGCTCAACATCGACCTCATCTACGGCATCGACGGCCAGACCGAGGCGAGCTGGCTCCGCTCGCTGGACACCGCGCTCGCCTGGCAGCCCGAGGAGCTCTACCTCTACCCGCTGTACGTCCGTCCGCTGACCGGACTGGCCCGGCGCGGCGAGCAGGAGAGCGCCTCCGCCTGGGACGCGCGCCGGCTGGCGCTCTACCGGGCCGGCCGCGACCACCTGCTCGCCCACGGGTACCAGCAGGTGTCGATGCGGATGTTCCGCCGCGCGGCCTCCCCGCAGGCCGGGTCGGGCGAGTACGCCTGCCAGACCGACGGCATGGTCGGCCTGGGCTGCGGTGCCCGCTCCTACACCTCGCGGCTGCACTACTCCTTCGACTACGCGGTGAACGCCACCGAGGTGCGCGGCATCATCGACGACTACGTCGCCACCGAGGACTTCCACCGGGCCGAGGTCGGCCACTGGATGGGCGGCGCGGAGCCGCGCCGGCGCCACCTGGTGCAGTCGCTGCTCCAGGCCGAGGGCATGCCGCTGGCGGACTACCGCGCCCGGTTCGGCAGTTCACCGGCCGAGGACTTCCCGGCGGAGCTGGCCGAGTTCGCCGGGCGCGGCTGGCTCGCCGGGGGCGACACGGAGTTCCTGCGGCTCAGCCCGGAGGGGCTGGCGCACTCGGACGCGGTCGGGCCGATGCTGTTCTCGCCCGAGGTCGGGGCGCTGATGGCGGCGTACGAGGCGAAATGACCTTCCTCGGCATGCCCTCCGCCGCACCGCTGCCGCAGGACGGCGCTCGGGACCTCAGCCTGCTCTACCGCGGCCCGCTCGCCTCCTGCGACTACGACTGCCCGTACTGCCCGTTCGCCAAGCGGCGCGACAGCCCCGAGCAGTTGCGGGCCGACCGGGCCGCGCTGGAGCGCTTCACCGGCTGGGCCGCCGGGCGTGCGGGCACCGGCGACACCCTGTCGCTGCTCTTCACCCCCTGGGGCGAGGGCCTGGTACGGTCCTGGTACCGCCGCGCGCTGGTCGAGCTGAGCCGTCTGCCGCACGTCCGCCGCGTCGCGATCCAGACCAACCTCAGCTGCCGCACGGGCTGGCTCGCCGAGGCGGACCTCGACGCCCTCGCCCTCTGGGTGACCTTCCACCCCGGCCAGGTCACCCGCGACCGGTTCCTCGCCAAGTGCCGCGAGCTGGACGCCCTCGGGGTTCGCTACAGCGTCGGCGTCGTCGGCCGACCCGAGCACCTCGCCGAGGCCCGCCGGCTGCGCGCCGAACTCGCGGAGTCCGTCTACCTGTGGGTGAACGCCGCCGAGGGCCTCGCGTACACCGACGAGGAAGCCGCCCGGTGGACCGCCCTCGACCCGCACTTCGGCTACAGCCGGCACGCCCACCCCAGTGCCGGGCTGCCGTGCCGCACCGGGGAGTCCGTGCTGTCGGTGGACGGCGACGGCACCGTACGCCGCTGCCACTTCGTCCGGGACGTCCTGGGCAACCTCTACGACGGCAGCTACCGCGCCCGACTGGGCCCGCGTGCCTGCCCGTTGCCGGTCTGCGACTGCCACATCGGCTACGTCCACCTGGAGACCCTGCCGCTCTACGAACTGTTCGGTGCGGGTGTGCTGGAGCGCGTGCCGCACGGCTGGCCGGAGGGGCGGCGATAAATCGGTTGCCAACCGGCCACTCTGTGTGAAAGCGTACGAACAACCGCGCAGGACCAGCAGGTTCGGAAGGAGGCCCGCAGATGATCAGTGCCATACGGCTCGCCGTCGTGCCGGGCCTCGTACTCGGTGACACCCCGGCTCGCGCTTCGACGCGTGAGCCGCACCCGGCCTGACGCCCGCGCCCGCCGTCCCGGCGGTGCCACGGCCCGACGCGCCCGCTGCTCACCTCCTCGTCGAAGTGCTCTTCGTGCCCCCTTGCACGTTCGACCACGAGGAGCCCCGGTGTCCGACACCCACCGGCCCAGCATCGCCACCCTGCCCACCAGTTCCGCCCTGCCCGCACCCTGGCACAGCGAGAACGGCACGCCACCACCGCGTCGCCTGATCGCCGCCGACGACTCCCTTCGCGCCGAGGTCGCCTACCGGTTGGCCTGCGAGGGCACCGCCCTGCTCTGGCAGGGCGACTACCCCGGCGCGCTCCGCCTCC
Organism: Kitasatospora sp. NPDC004799; assembly: GCF_040609095.1. Taxonomy (NCBI): domain Bacteria; kingdom Bacillati; phylum Actinomycetota; class Actinomycetes; order Kitasatosporales; family Streptomycetaceae; genus Kitasatospora; species Kitasatospora sp. NPDC004799. The sequence goes on along the minus strand of NZ_JBEXJK010000029.1, from coordinate 31,227 downwards.
TGCACGCCATGCGCCGCCGCGCCGAGCGGCGCCGGCCCCGATCCGCACCCGACTCGGCCGCCGAGGCCTTCCGGCAGCACCGACGGGAGCGCGCCCGCCTCGCGCGCGTCCTCGGCATGCTGCTGGTCCCGATCGGCGCGGATCACCGCGTCCGGCTCCACCGGGCGCCCGACGTCCGCGAGGCCTGCCTGGCGGCCTACGGACCGCTCCTTGACAACAGAATCGTGTCCCTGCGCGAGCTCCTCGGTGTGATCGGCGCACACCAGTGGCGCACCAGGGGCGTCGAGGTTCCGGCCCTCGGCGCCCGCATCCACCCGCACTACGGGGTCTTCTCCCCTGTCCGCGGCGAGTACGTCGACCTCGTCGCCCGGGCGCCGCTGCCGCCGGCCGCCCGTACCCACCCCACCGCCTACGACCTCGGCACCGGCACGGGTGTGCTCGCCGTGCTGCTCGCCCGGCGCGGCCTGCGCGAGGTCCTGGCCACCGACGCCAACCCGCGGGCCCTCGCCTGCGCCCGCGACAACGCCCGCCGTCTCGGTCTCGCCGACCGCATCGAGACCGCCGGCACCGGCCTCTACCCTCCCGGCCGCGGCCGGGCCGCGCTGGTCGTGTGCAATCCCCCGTGGCTGCCCGGCCGGCCGAGCTCCACCCTCGACGAGGGCGTCTACGACCGGGACAGCCGGATGCTGCACGGCTTCCTCGACGGCTTGGCCGACCGCCTGCTTCCCGGCGGCGAGGGCTGGCTCGTCCTCTCCGACCTCGCCGAACACCTCGGCCTGCGGTCCCGCGCCGACCTGCTCGGCGCCGTCTCCGGAGCCGGGCTGCGCGTCACCGGCCGTCTCGACACCGTCCCCCGCCACCCTCGGGCCACCGCGCCCGAGCAGGCCGATCCCCTCCTGCGCGCCGCCCGCGCCGCCGAGGTGACCTCGCTCTGGAGGCTGGCCCCCGCATGACTCGGTGCAACCCGCCGCACACGGCCCGAAGCGCCCGCCGTGTGACGGTCGATCCGATCCACACACAGGGTGGGGGCCGATCAGCACTCCGCAGCCGCCGCCGGTCCGCGTCCGACCGCACCGCGGGCAGCCCGCCTTCGCGCCCCGTCGGTCCGGCCCGCGGCCTCCCTGAGCGGCCCGGCGCCGACGTACCTAGCCTGGTGGTAGGAGGCGATGGACATGCTAGGAGACGCACCCCTGATAGCCATCATCCCGGCCGCCGATCTGGCCCGCGCGAAGGCGTTCTACACCGACACCCTCGGCCTCAAGCTCACCGAGGAGAGCCCGCAGGAGCTCACCTTCCAGTGCGGCAGCACCGAGTTCGGCATCTATGAGACACCCAGCGGCGGCCAGGCCGCCCACACGCTGGCCAGCTTCAAGGTCACCGACCTCGACGCCGAGATGGCGGCTCTACGCAACCGCGGCGTCACGTTCGAGGACTACGACTTCCCCGGCCTGAAGACCGTCAACGGCATTGCCGAGGCCGACGGCATGCGCGCTGCCTGGTTCAAGGACAGCGAAGGAAACATCCTCTGCGTGAACGAACGCACCACCAGGTAACACCGGCCCCCGTCCTCGCCGACGTCGCGGCGACCGCTCAGGTCACGTCGGCGGGGACGTCCGGGCCCACGGGCCGGCCCGCAGTGCCGTCCCCCACCCCGACGCGGCGATCGTGCTCCGCACCGAGCGCGGCAACGCCGCCGCACGGCAGCGCGGGCAGCGCGGGCAGCGCGGGCAGCGCGGGCAGCGCGGGCAGCGCCGAACGCGCGACCCTCGGGCCAGATGACGAACGTGCTGTAGGAGGACTCCTCGACCGGGCCGTCGCACGGAACGTGCGGCGACGGCCAAGGGGGGCCACCGTCGCCGCATCCGCTCACCTGCCGGGCCCGGTCGATGCGGACGAAGAGGCCGTGCCGGGAAACGACTCCGCCTCCATCCGGTGTCGAGCACTGCGGGGATGAAGCCTTCGGGGGGGTGAGGTCGAGGGGTTGAGGTCGGGGCGTGGTCTCAGCCGTGCGTACGAGCGGAGAGGTGCACATCACCGGCGTCTTGGCTCGGCCGGCCGCCCTCTGCGCAGCCATGAAATGAAACCGTTCGAACCAGTGGGAGCGCTCCCACTGTGAGGGATGCCCGCGGGTGGGTCAAGAGGCTTGAAGAGTCGAACACCACTGCCGACAAATCCCGGCAACTCCTCTTTTCCTTGGCGGCAGTTGGCGCTACGGTCGGTGCCCACCAGTGGGAGCGATTCCGTCAGTCGACGCGCGGCACGTGGCGCGTCCTCGCTGCAAGGAGTCGCTCATGCGACACCCCCCACGCCTCGCGGCGCTGCTCGGCGGCGCGGCCCTCACCCTGGTGAGCGCCGTGTCCGCCACGGCAGGTGCGGGCCCGGGCACCGCGGCAGCCGTCGGCTGCTCCGTGGCCTACTCCACGGTCAACCAGTGGGACGGCGGCTTCCAGGCCTCCGTCGTCGTCACCAACAACGGTGCGCCCGCCAGTGGTTGGAGCCTCGGCTTCGACTTCACCGGCGGCCAGCACGTCACCCAGGGCTGGGGCGCCACCTGGTCCCAGTCCGGCACCAAGGTCACGGCCGTGAACGAGAGTTGGAACGGCTCGCTCGGGACCGGAGGGAGCGTCACCCTCGGCCTCATCGCCTCCTGGTCCGGCGGCAACCCCGCTCCGACCGGATTCACCCTCAACGGCCTTGCCTGCGACAGCGGTTCGACCCCGACACCCACGACCACATCGACCCCCTCACCGACCGCGACGCCGACCGCGACGCCGACCTCCACCCCGACCGGCACGCCCACCGGCACGCCCACCGGCACACCGACCGCCGGCGCGCCCGAACTCGGCGTCAGCGGCAACCGGCTGACCGACCCGAGCGGTGCCACCCGCCGCCTGCTCGGCGTCAACCGCTCCGGCGGCGAGTTCATGTGCGTCCAGGGCCACGGCATCTTCGACGGCCCGGTGGACGACGCGGCCGTCCGGGCCATCGCGGACTGGCAGGCCAACACCGTCCGCATCACGCTCAACGAGGAGTGCTGGCTCGGCCTGGACAACATCCGGCCCGAGTACCGGGGCACCGCCTACGTCGACGCCGTCAAGGCGCTGGTGACCCGCGTCCTCGCCCACGGGATGACCCCTGTGGTCGAACTCCACTGGACGTACGGCCAGTACACCGGCCCCTCGGCGGGCTGCTCGGACGTCCACGCCTCCTGCCAGAAGCCCATGCCGGACGCCCGTTACGCCCCGGCCTTCTGGACCTCGGTGGCGAACACCTTCAAGGACGACCGCCGGGTGGTCTTCGACCTGTTCAACGAGCCCTACCCGGACCGGGCCACGGCCACCACCGAACAGGCCTGGGCCTGCTGGCGCGACGGCGGCACCTGCCCGGGCATCGGCTACGAGGTGGCCGGCATGCAGGACCTGGTGGACGCCGTCCGGGCCACCGGTTCGCGCAACCTCGTGCTCGTCCCCGGAGTCGCCTACGCGAACGACCTGAGCGGCTGGCTCGCCCACGCCCCCGCGGACCCGGCCGGCGCACTGGCCGCCGCCTGGCACGTCTACAACTTCAACTCCTGTGCCAGCGAGACCTGCTGGACCTCCACCCTGGCTCCGGTCGCCGCCCGCGTCCCACTCGTGGCGGGCGAGATCGGTGAGAACACCTGCGGGCACGCGTTCGTCGACCGCGTCATGACGTGGTTCGACGACCGCGGGCTCTCCTACCTGGGCTGGACCTGGAACACCTGGGACTGCTCCTCCGGCCCTGCCCTGATCAGCGCTTACGACGGCACCCCCACCGCGTTCGGCGTCGGACTGCGCGACCACCTGCGCGCCCTGAACGAACGCTGAAGCGACACCGCGCGAGCATCGGGCGAACCCGGACGACCCGCGCGAACCCCCGAGCGAACCTCCGAGCGAACACCGGAAGGAATCCCCACACCATGAGCCGCACCAAGCGCACCACGCGCGCCACCGGCCCCACCCTCAACCGGTTGCGCAGCAACCGGACGGCCCTGCTCGCCGCCCTCGGCGTGCTCGCCGCCACCGGCGCCACCGCCACCGTGCTGTCCACCTCGGCGGGCGCCGCCACGGCCGGCTGCCGGGTCGACTACCAGGTCTCCAACCAGTGGGGCACCGGCTTCGGCGCCAACGTCGCCGTCACCAACACCGGTGACCCGCTGAGCTCCTGGACCCTGGAGTGGACCTTCGCCGGCGACCAGCAGGTCACCCAGGGCTGGAACTCCACCATCAGCCAGTCCGGGGCCGCGGTCACCGCCCGGAACGTCTCGTACAACGGCAGCCTGGGGACGGGTGGCTCCACCTCGTTCGGCTTCAACGCCTCGTACAGCGGCGCCAACCCCGTGCCCACCGTCTTCAAGCTCAACGGCGTGCTGTGCAACGGCGCCACCACGACCCCCACGGGCACCCCGACCACGACGCCGACCACGACGCCCACCGGGACGCCGACCACGACCCCCACGGGCACCCCCACCACCCAGCCCGGCACCCGGGTCGACAACCCGTACGCCGGTGCCAAGGTCTACGTGAACCCCGAGTGGTCCGCGCACGCCGCCGCCGAGCCCGGCGGCAGCAAGGTCGCCAACCAGCCCACCGGCATCTGGCTCGACCGGATCGCCGCCGTCACCGGTGCCAACGGCAAGATGGGCCTGCGCGCCCACCTCGACGAGGCGCTGCGCCAGAAGGGCAGCGGCGAGCTCGTCGTCCAGCTGGTGGTCTACGACCTGCCCGGCCGGGACTGCTCCGCGCTCGCCTCCAACGGCGAGCTCGGCCCGACCGAGATCGGCCGGTACAAGACGGAGTTCATCGACCCGCTCGCGGCGATCCTCGCCGACCCGAAGTACGCGGGGCTGCGCATCGTCACCGCGGTCGAGATCGACTCGCTGCCGAACCTGGCCACCAACGTCACGCCGCGGGTCACCGCGACCCCCGCGTGCGACGTGATGAAGGCCAACGGCAACTACATCACGGGCGTCGGCTACGCGCTCAAGAAGCTGGGCGCCGTGCCCAACGTGTACAACTACGTCGACGCCGGTCACCACGGCTGGCTCGGCTGGGACGACAACCTCGGCGCTTCCGCGGAACTGTTCAAGCAGGCCGCGACGAGCGAGGGCTCGACCCTCTCCAACGTGCACGGCTTCATCGTCAACACCGCGAACTACAGCGCGCTCAAGGAGAAGAACTTCACCATCGACGACAGCGTCAACGGCACCTCCGTCCGCCAGTCCAAGTGGGTCGACTGGAACCGGTACACCGACGAGCTGTCCTACGCGCAGGCGATGCGGGCCAAGCTGGTCTCGCTGGGCTTCGACTCCCGGCTCGGCATGCTGATCGACACCTCGCGCAACGGCTGGGGCGGCACCGCCCGGCCGGCCGGGCCCGGGCCGCGGACCAGCGTCGACGCCTACGTCGACGGCGGGCGCTACGACCGGCGGTTCCAGACCGGCAACTGGTGCAACCAGTCGGGCGCGGGCCTCGGTGAGCGGCCGCAGGCGGCCCCGGAGCCGGGCATCGACGCGTACGTCTGGATGAAGCCGCCGGGCGAGTCGGACGGGGCCAGCAAGGAGATCCCGAACAACGACGGCAAGGGCTTCGACCGGATGTGCGACCCGACGTACACCGGCAACCCGAGGAACAACAACAGCATGTCCGGCGCGCTGCCGGACGCGCCGCTGGCCGGCGACTGGTTCTCCGCCCAGTTCCAGGAGCTGCTGAAGAACGCCTACCCGGCGCTGTGACCCCGACGCTGTGACCCGGTGCTGTGGCACAGCACCGTGACACGGCGCTGTGACACGGCGCTGAACAGCCCCCAACGCCCGGGACCCACCCGGCGCTGAACAGCCCCACCGTCCGGAGCCCACCCGTTCCGGACCACCCAGACCGTCCGGAGCCCGCGGGGCTCCGGGCGGTCCGCGGGTGCTCAGGAGGACTTCCGAACCACCAGCTCGGTCGGCAGCACCAGGTGGGACGGCTCGACGTCCTCACCGGCGATCTGCCGCAGCAGCAGCCCGGCCATCGTGCGCCCCATCTCCTCGATCGGCTGGCGGACGCTGGTCAGCGGCGGGTCGAGGTGGCGGGCCACCGGCGAGTCGTCGACGCCCACCAGCGCGACGTCACCGGGCACGTCCAGGCCGCTGGCCCGCAGCACGGCGAGGGCTCCGACGGCCATCAGGTCGGAGGCGGCGAACACCGCGTCCAGGTCGGAGCACTGCGCCAGCAGCTCGCGCATCGCCCGCCGGCCGCCGTCCTCCGTGAAGTCGCCGGTGGCGACGAGGAGTTCGTCCGCCGGCAGCCCGGCCTCCGCCAACCCCTGACGGTAGCCGGCCAACCGCCCCCGCGCGGCGTCCATGTCCAGCGGACCGGTGATGGTGGCGATGCGGCACCGCCCGCGCCCGGCCAGGTGCGCCACCGCCGAGCGGCCGGCTCCCACGTTGTCGGAGTCGACGTACGCCACCGGCTCCTGCGGCGAACGGCGCCCGTTGAGCACGGCCGGCAGGCCCAGCGCGCGCACCTGGTCCGGCAGCGGGTCGTCCCGGTGCACGGAGACCAGCAGGACGCCGTCCACCCGCTGCGCCGCGAGGTACTGCTCGAAGCGCTGTCGCTCCTGCTCGGTGCGGATCAGCGTGAGCAGCAACTGCATGTCCGCCGCGGCGAGTTCGGCGCTCACGCCGCGGATGATGTCCAGGAAGTACGGTTCCGCGAGCCGCGCCTCGGTCTCGGGCACGACCAACGCGACCGCGTCCGTCCGGCTGCCGGCCAGCGCCCGGGCCGCCCGGTTCGGCACGTAGCCCAGCTCCGCGATGGCCCGGCCCACCGCCTCCTTCGCCTGTTCGCTCACCCGGGACGAACCGTTGATCACCCGGGACACCGTGCCGCGCCCGACCCCGGCCCGGGCCGCGACCTCCTCCAGGGTCGGCCTTCCGGTCTGCCGTCCGCCCACTGCCCACGCGCCTTCCGCCGCCGTCCGCGGTCTCCCGCCCGCTTGGCAGCGAATCCTAGATCACCGGAACTCGCTGCCGCCACGTCCCGTCCGCTTTCAGGAAATGGAGTCAACTCCCCAACTACTGGGCCCCTCAAGGAAATTCGGTTACATCTCTTGACATCGGATCAGTCGGGGAAGAACCTTCCGCATGTGGCGTGGGAGCGCTCCCATCCACCCGGGGGTCGTCACCCGCACCCCGGCGCCACCCCTGGGCGGAGCCCGACGCACACCACCCGGACCGCACCACCCCCGGACACAGCACCCCGGATACAGCACCCCGGACACAGCACCCCAGACACAGCGTCCCGAACACACCACCCCGAACACACCACCCCGGACGAGGAGAGTGGAATGCGCACCAACACCCCCAGACGTCGGCACCTCGCCGCGCTCGCCGCCCTGGCCGCGAGCACCGCCCTGCTGGCCGGCTGCGGCAGCGGCGGCGGCACCGGTTCGAAGGCGGACGGCGGCGGCACCGTCACCCTGCGGATCGGCACCTACGGGTCCTTCGGGTACGACAACGAGACCGGCGCCAAGCTGTACGCCGAGTACGAGAAGCTGCACCCGAACATCAAGATCGTCGAGTCCAACGTGGCCGACGGCCAGAAGTACTGGGACACGCTCAAGCTCCGGCTCACCCGGGACAGCGGCCTCGCCGACATCCAGGCCGTCGAGGTCGGCTACATCGCCGAGGCCACCGGGCCCACCCTGGCGGGCAAGTGGGCGGACCTCGGCAAGACCGGTGGCGCCGACCTCGGCGCCTACCTGGACTGGAAGGTCAAGCAGGCCACCACCGCGGACGGCAAGGTGATCGGCCTCGGCACCGACATCGGCCCGATGGCGATCTGCTACAACAAGGACCTCTTCGCCAAGGCCGGGCTGCCGACCGACCGCGCCCAGGTCGGCGCGCTCTGGGCCGGCAGCTGGGACAAGTTCCTCGAGACCGGCCGCACCTACCAGGCGAAGGCGCCCGAGGGCACCGCCTTCCACGACTCGGCCAGCGGGCTGTTCAACGCCGTCGTCTCCAGCGAGCCGATCCAGTACGCCAACGCCAAGGGCGAGTTGGACTACAAGAACAGCCCCGGGGTGCAGAAGGCCTGGACCGTCGCCACCAGCGCGGCCACCGGTGGACTGAGCGCCAAGCTGCGGCAGTTCGACGAGAAGGGCACCTGGAACGCGGGCTTCAAGAACAACCGGTTCGCCACCGTCGCCTGCCCGAGCTGGATGACCGGGATCATCAAGGACCAGGCCGGTCCGGAGAACCAGGGCAAGTGGGACATCGCCCCCGCCCCCGTCGCGGGCAACTGGGGCGGCTCCTTCCTTGCCGTCCCGAAGTCCGGCCCGCACGTCAAGGAGGCCGCCGAACTCGCGGCCTGGCTGACCGCCCCGGCGCAGCACGCGAAGGTCTTCGCGGTCAACGGCAACATCCCGTCCACCAAGGAGACCCTCTCCTCCCCCGCCGTCCGGGACGCCGTCCTGCCGTTCTTCGGTGACGCCCCGGTCGGCCGGATCTACTCGGAGGCCGCGGCCGGCATCAAGGCGGTGCCGATCAGCCGCTGGGACGGCCAGGTGAAGACCTTCATCACCGACAACGGCATCCTCGACATCGAGCAGCGCGGCACCGACCCGGCGCAGGCGTGGACCAACGTCGGGAAGCTGATCGACGACAAGATCCAGAAGTAGCGGGGCCCACCCAGGGCGCGCCGGGCACCCGGCGGCCCGCCCCCTCGATCCGCCCTCTCCCACCGACCGGAAGGACTTCCCGTGTCCACCCCCGTCCGGGGGGCGGCCGACGGCACCCCGCTCCCGTCCGCCCCCGCCCGCGCCGGCGGCCCCCGCCCCTCCGGGAGCGGCCCGTCCACGAACCGCCCACCCGGCCCCGGTCGACGCCTCGGCCGCGGTCAGCGCCTCGGCCTGTACCGCTGGGACATGAAGGCGGCGCCGTACGTCTTCATCGCGCCGTTCTTCCTCTGCTTCGCCGCCTTCGGCCTCTTCCCGCTGGTCTACACCGGCTGGCTCTCCCTGCACCGGGTCGAGCTCGGCGGCGAGGCCCAGTGGCTCGGTCTGCGCAACTACACCGCCCTGTGGGACAGCGACTTCTTCTGGAACGCCCTCGGCAACACCTTCACCATCGGCGTGATCTCGACCGTGCCGCAGCTGCTGCTCGCGCTCGGCCTGGCCCACCTGCTCAACTACCGGATGCGCGGCCGGGGCTTCCTGCGGGTCGCGGTGCTGGCGCCGTACGCGACCTCGATCGCCGCCGCCACGCTGGTCTTCGCCCAGCTGTTCAACAGCGACTACGGGCTGATCAACACCGTGCTCGGCTGGGCGGGCTTCCACCCGGTGGACTGGGAGTCCTCCAAATGGCCCGCGCAGGTCGCCATCTCGGTGATCGTCACCTGGCGCTGGACGGGCTACAACGCCCTGATCTACCTCGCCGCGATGCAGGCCGTCCCGCAGGACCTGTACGAGGCGGCGGCGCTCGACGGAGCCTCCCGGGCCCGCCAGTTCCTCAGCGTCACGATCCCGTCGATCCGCCCGACCATCCTGTTCACCATCGTGGTGTCCACCATCGGCGCCACCCAACTCTTCGGCGAGCCCATGCTGTTCGGCGGCAGCCTGGGGGTCAGCGGCGGCAGCGGCAACCAGTTCCAGACGCTCAGCCTGCTCATGTACGAGAAGGGCTGGGTGACCGGCGCGCTCGGCCAGGCGTCCGCGATCGCCTGGGTGATGCTGCTGCTCCTGCTGTCCGTGGGTGCCGTGCAGGCACTCCTCGCCCGTGTCCGCCGTAGGAGGGGCTGAACCGTGAGCACCGCATCCGCCACCCGTCCCCGGTGGCGTCCGTCCGCCGGGCGCCAGCACCACGCCGGCCCGCTGACCTACGTCCTGCTCGGACTCGCCGCCCTGGTCTCGCTCTTCCCGCTGTACTGGAACGTGGTCGCCGCCTCGCACACGGGCGAGCGGGTGGTCGAGGCACCGGCGCCGCTGCTGCCGGGCCCGCACCTGTTCGACAACCTGGCCTTCGCCTGGAACCAGGTCGACATGGGCCGGGCGCTGGTCAACACCACGGTGGTGGCCGGCCTGGTGGCGCTGTCCACCGTGCTGTTCGCCACCCTGGCCGGGTTCGCCTTCGCCAAGCTGCCCTTCCGGGGCCGCAACGTGCTGCTGGCCGTGGTCGTCGCCACCATGACCGTCCCCCCGCAGCTCAGCGTCATCCCGCTGTACCAGATCATCACGGACCTGGGCTGGGCGGACCAGCTGCAGTCGGTGGTGCTGCCCTCGCTGGTCGCCGCGTTCGGCGTCTTCTTCATGCGGCAGTACCTGGTCGAGGCCCTGCCGGTGGAGCTGGTCGAGGCCGCCCGGATGGACGGCGCGCACAGCCTGCGGATCGTCTGGCACGTGGTGTTCCCGGTGGCGCGGCCCGCCATGGCCGTGCTCGGGATGCTGGTCTTCGTGCAGTCCTGGAACGACTTCTTCTGGCCCTTCATCGCCCTCACCCCGGACGGCAACCCCACCCTCCAGGTCGCCCTCGCCGGCCTCGGCTCGGGCAACCACAGCGTCGACCAGGCGATCGTGCTGACCGGCGCGCTCATCTCCACGGTGCCGCTGCTCCTGGTCTTCGCGCTGCTGGGCAAACACATCGTGGGCGGCATCACCGCCGGCGCCGTCAAGAACTGAGCCCTCGGCACCCTCCTCCGAGGACCGAACCCCCACCTTCGGGAGCTTCCCATGTCCTTTCCCCCCTCCACCGAGCTGCCCCGGTTCCCGGCCGGCTTCCTCTGGGGCGCGGCCACCTCCGCGTACCAGGTCGAGGGCGCCGCCGCCGAGGACGGCCGCACCGCCTCGATCTGGGACACCTTCTGCCGCACCCCGGGCAAGGTCTTCCAGGGCCACACCGGCGAGGTCGCGGTCGACCACTACCACCGGTTCCGCGAGGACGTCCGGCTGATGGCCGAACTCGGGCTGACCGCCTACCGCTTCTCCGTCGCCTGGCCGCGCGTCCAGCCCACCGGCCACGGCCCGGGCGTCCAGCTGGGCCTGGACTTCTACCGCCGCCTCGCCGACGAGCTGCTGGCCGCCGGGATCACTCCCGTCGCCACCCTCTACCACTGGGACCTGCCGCAGGAGCTGGAGTCGGCCGGCGGATGGCCCGAGCGCGCCACCGCCGAGCGGTTCGCCGAGTACGCCGCGCTGGTGGGCGAGGCGCTCGGCGACCGGGTCGGCCACTGGACCACCCTCAACGAGCCCTGGTGCAGCGCCTTCCTCGGTTACGGCTCCGGCGTCCACGCCCCCGGCCGCACCGACCCGGTGGCCGCGCTGCGGGCCGCCCACCACCTCAACCTCGGCCACGGCCTGGCCGTCACGGCGCTGCGCGGCGTGCTGCCCGGCGCCGCCCGGCTGTCCGTCGCGCTCAACCTGCACGCGGTGCGGCCGCTCACCCCGTCCGCCGCCGACCGGGACGCCGCGCGCCGGATCGACGCCGTCGGCAACCGGGTCTTCCTGGGCCCGATGTTGGAGGGCTTCTACCCGGAGGACCTGCTGGCCGACACGGCCCACCTCACCGACTGGTCCTTCGTCCGGGACGGCGACCCGAAGGAGATCCACCAGCCGCTGGACTGGCTGGGCGTCAACTACTACACGCCCACCGTCGTCTCCGCGACCGCCGAGGGCGCCACCCCGGCCCGCGAGGACGGCCACGGCGGCGGTACGGCGTCGCCCTGGCCGGGCGCGGACCGGGTCGGCTTCCACCGGGCCCCGGGCGAGCGGACCGCGATGGGCTGGGCCGTCGACCCCTCCGGCCTGCACCAGCTGCTGACCGACCTCGCCCGGCGCCACCCGGACCTGCCGCTGATGGTCACCGAGAACGGCGCGGCGTACGTGGACGAGCCCGACGCCGACGGCGCCTTCGACGACCCGGAGCGCGCCGCCTACATCCACGCCCACCTGGCGGCGGTCCACCGGGCCCGGGCCGACGGCGCGGACGTGCGCGGCTACTTCACCTGGTCCCTGCTGGACAACTTCGAGTGGGCGTACGGCTACGCCAAGCGCTTCGGCCTGGTCCACGTCGACTTCCCCACCCAGACCCGCACCCCCAAGTCCAGCGCCGGCTGGTACGCCCGGGTGGCCCGCACCGGCGAGCTGCACCCGCCGGTCGCACCGTAGCCCGCCGGTCGCACCGTAGCCCTCCGGGCGGCCGGGCCCGAGCGGGCGGGTCGACCGGGGCGGGCCGCCGGCGGTGGCACCCCCGACCGGTCCGTCACCGACGGCCCGGTCGGGGGTGCGTCCACCAGAGGCGAAAGGGCCGAGCCGGCCGTCCCCGCGGAGCGCCCTTGCGCCCACCGGGTGGGCACCGCGTACCGTTGGCCCGCGCCGAACCGCCGTGACCTGGTGTTTCCGGTTCGATGGCGCATGGTGTCACCGTCGCCTGCAAGGAGCAGACCCCTGAGTACGTCGTTCGCGGAAGCACTGTCCATCGGATTGCTGGCGCTGGTGTTGGTCTGCGCGGTGGTACGGCCGTGGGGCTGGCCGGAGGCCGTGGTCGCGGTCCCCGCCGCCGGGCTGGTGGTCGCCACCGGCGCGATCTCGCCGGCGCACGCGGCAGCCGAGGCGGAACGGCTCGGGCCGGTGATCGGCTTCCTCGCCGCCGTCCTGGTGCTGGCGCAACTGTGCGACGACGAAGGACTGTTCCGCGCCTGCGGGGCGTGGATGGCCCGGACGTCCGCCGGGAGCCCGCGGCGGCTGCTGGCCCAGGTGTTCGTGGTCGCCTCGGTGGTCACGGCGGTGCTCAGCCTGGACGCCACCGTGGTGCTGCTGACGCCGGTGGTGTTCGTCACCGCGGCCCGGCTCGGCGCCCGGCCGAAGCCGCACGTCTACGCCTGCACCCACCTGTCGAACACCGCCTCGCTGCTGCTGCCGGTCTCCAACCTCACCAACCTGCTGGCCTTCTCCGCCAGCGGGCTGAGCTTCACCCGGTTCGCCGCGCTGATGGCGCTGCCCTGGCTGGTGGCCGTCGCCGTCGAGTACGTGGTGCTGCGCCGGTTCTTCGCCGCCGACCTGGACGCGGGCGCCCCCGCCGCGGGCGAGGTGACGGCCCCGGAGATGCCGCTGTTCGCGCTCGTCACCGTCGCCTGCACGCTCGCCGGATTCGTCCTGACCTCGGTCGTCGGCGTCGATCCGGCCTGGGCGGCGCTGGCCGGCGCGCTCGCGCTCGCCGTCCGGGCCCTGGTCCGGCGCACCACCACCCCGGTGGCGATCGTGCGCTCGGCCGCCGTGCCGTTCCTGGCCTTCGTGCTGGCGCTCGGCCTCGTGGTCCGGGCCGTCGTCGACAACGGGCTGGCCTCCGCGCTCGGCCACCTCGTCCCGCACGGTGAGTCGCTGCCCGCACTGCTCGGCACGGCGGCGCTGGCCGCGGTGCTGGCGAACGTCATCAACAACCTGCCCGCCACCCTCGTCCTGCTGCCGTTGGCCGTCCCGTCCGGCGCCGGGGCGGTCCTGGCGGTGCTGCTCGGGGTGAACATCGGCCCCAACCTCACCTACGCCGGCTCGCTGGCCACCCTGCTGTGGCGGCGCATCGTCCGCGAGCACGACACCGACATCGGCCTGGGCGAGTTCACCCGGCTCGGCCTGCTCGTCGTGCCCGCCGCCCTGGGGCTGGCCGTGGTGGCACTGTGGGGATCGCTCCGGCTCATCGGGGTCTGAGCGGCACGAGCGCCGCACAGGCCACGAGGGCCACGAGGGCCTGAAGGCCCTGCGGAGCACCAGGACCATGAGGAGGATGCGCCCGTGACCGTCGTCGTCTGGATCACCGAAGGCACCTGGCCCGCCTGCGTGGACGCCGCCCGCGCGCACGCACCGCAGGGCGCGGAGACCGTCCTGCTCCACGTCAGCGGCCAGGAGGTGCCGGGCGTCGCGCACGGCGCGTTCGCCGGGCTGCTCGGCCGCGGCCACCGCGAGCGGGACCCCGGCACCCGGGTGGAGACGCTGGCGGCGGCCTCCGCCCAGCACCTCCTGGCCGCCGCGGCCGACCGCCTCGGCCGGCCCTGCGCCCGCGTGGAGCGCACCGGCCGCGTCGAGCGCGAGGTCGTCGCCGCGGCCGAGGGCGCCGAGCTGCTCGTCCTCGCGCGCGACGGCGACCGCACCCGGCTCGGGCCGCACAGCCTCGGCCCCGCGAGCCGCTTCGTCGTCGACCACGCGCCCTGTCCCGTGCTGCTGGTCTGGCCGGAACCCGCACCGGACACCGCGACGATCCCGCCCCCGCCGCCACCCGGGCGACGGTAGCGGCGGCCCCTCCCGAGCCCCCGTTCAGTGCCCGAGGTCCGGCTCCGGGTACGCGATCCGGTACCGGCCGCCCGCCGACAGGCGGACCCGGAAGCGCCGCGCGTCACCGGGGTCGGCGGCGGGGGCGGGGACGGGGGCGGGGACGGGGCCGGCGGCGGGGACGGGGACGGCGCCAGGAACAGGGACGGCCGCGACCAGCCGGCCCTCGTGGTCGGTCAGGACGGGCCGACCGTCACGCTCGGGCAGGCACAGGTCCACCTCGGTGTCCCGGGCCGCCCGCAGCTCGGCCCCGGTCAGCAGGCCCCGGCGCCAGCTCAGGCCGACGGTGAGCCCGCCCCGGGCGCGCAGACCGTGGACGTCGCCGGAGGGCCAGGCCGGGGGCAGGGCGGGCAGCAGCCGCAGGACGCCGTTGTGGCTCTGGAGCAGCGCCTCGGCGATGGCGGCGGTGACGCCGAAGTTGCCGTCGATCTGGAAGAGCCGCGGCGGGTGCAGGTCGAAGAGGTTGGGGGCTATCGAGGTGGCGAGCAGGCGCTCGACGGCCTGTCCGGCGAGGGCGCCGTCGCCCAGCCGGGCGGCGAGCGCGGCAACCCAGGCGAGGCTCCAGCCGGTGCCGCCGCCACCGTGTTCCAGTCGGCGGTCCAGGGCGCGGCGGACCGGGTCGAGGTAGGTGGGGTCGCCGAGCGGGTCGACGGCGCTGCCCGGGTAGAGGCCGTAGAGGTGGGAGAGGTGGCGGTGGCCCGGGTCCTCCTCGGGGAGGTCCTCCCGCCACTCCAGCAGGCGGCCGTCGGCGCCGAGGGACGGCGGGCGCAGCCGGGCGCGGGTGCGGGCCAGCTGCGCCGCGAACTCCTGGTCGACCCCGAGCTCGCGGGCCGCGGCGACGGTGTTGTCGAGCAGTTCGGCGGCGAGCCAGTGGTCCAGGGCGCAGCCGGCGTCGACGGCGGCCAGGGTGCCGTCGGGCAGCCGGAAGTGGTGCTCGGGCGAGGTGGACGGGCAGGTCACCAGGGTGCCGTCGGTGTCCTCGACCAGCAGGTGGGTGAGGAACCGGGCGGCCTCGCGCAGGACCGGGTAGGCCCGCTCGGCGAGGAAGGCGCGGTCGCCGTGGAAGAGGTGGTGGTCCCACAGGTGGGCGGCCAGCCACGGGCCGGCCATCGGCCAGTGGGCCCAGACCGGGTCGCCCGACACGGGGTTGGTGGCCCGCCAGAGGTCGACGTTGTGGTGGCAGCACCAGCCCGGCGCGTCGTAGGAGGCCCGCGCGGTGGAGCGCCCGGCCTCGGCGAGGTCGGCGACCAGGGCGAGCAGCGGTTCGTGGCACTCCGCCAGGCCGGTGGTCTCGGCGGGCCAGTAGTTCATCTGGAGGTTGATGTTCGTCGTCCAGTCGGAGTTCCACGGCGGGGCGACCTCGTTGTTCCAGATGCCCTGGAGGTTCGCGGGCTGGGTGCCGGGCCGTGAGGAGGCGATGAGCAGGTAGCGGCCGTAGGCGAAGAGCAGGGCGGCGAGTCCGGGGTCCTCGGCGCCCGCGTTCGCGGCGGCGAGGCGTTCGTCGGTCGGCCGGGCCGCCGCTTCCTCCGGTCCGTGGAGCCGGAGCGCGGCCGCGCCGAAGAGCCGCCGGTGGTCGGCCAGGTGGGCGGCCCGCACCTCGTCCCAGCCCTGTCCGTCGACCAGGTCCAGGCAGCGGCGGGCCTCGTCGAGCGCCGCGGCGGGGCCCTCGGGGCGCCGGTGCCAGTCCCGGTACCCGGTGCCGACGGCGACCAGCAGCACCACCTCGTCGGCGTCGGCGACCTCGACCGTGCCTTCGCCGGTGCCGACGCGGCCGTTCACCGTGCGCACGCGGAGCGCGGCCGCGAAGCCCGTGCCCTCGTCCGGCCGGTACGCCGGGGGCTCCTCCTGCCCGCGCGGGACGGCCACGGGGGCACGGCCGTGGATCGCCAGGCCGGCGGTGCCGGATGACCGGGTGACCGCGCCGGGGTGCGGCGTGCTGAATCCGGCCCGGAAGGAGAGGGCACCGGGGGTGTCCGCGCTGAGGCGGACGGCCAGGACGCCGGCCGGGGCGGAGACGAGGCTCTCCCGCCGGTACCGGACTCCCCCGGCGGTGAACTCCACGGTGTGCACGGCCTGGTCGAGGTCCAACGCCCGCCGGTAGTCGACGGGGTGCTCCTCGCCGCGGGACGGGAAGGTCAGCAGGAGGGCGGCCAGCGGCTGGTACGCCTCGGTGTCGGGCCCCGGGAAGTGGGTCGCCGCGATCGCGTGGGCCCGGGCGTGGTCGCGGTCGCGCAGCACCGCCGCGCGCAGGGCGGGGAGGTGCTCGGCGGCGCCCGCGCGGTCCCGGGGGCCGGGACCGCCGGACCACAGGGTGTCCGCGTTGAGCTCGATCCGCTCGGTGCGGACGCCTCCGTACGTCAGGGCGCCGAGCCGGCCGTTGCCGAGCGGCAGCGCCTCCAGGGGTCCGTCGGCGGGGCTCCGGTACCAGAGCCGGTCCGTGCTGGGCTGTCGGGTGTCCGTCGGCACGGGGGCCTTCCCATCGTGGTCCGGGCGGGATGCCGCGTCCGGGTGGACGGGCCGGAAGGGGTCAGGGGGCGGTACCGCCGGCCTCGTGGCGGCCGGGGACCGGAGGGGCGGCGCACCTCGGTTCGGCCAGGGGGCCGGGATCGTCGGGTGGCGCGGCTGCGGCCGGGTGCCGTCGCCGGCGGAGACGGCCACGGTCTGTGGTGCAGCGGCTCCACGACGGTGGTGACGGCCGGGTCGGCCTCGGTGTCGAGTCCGGTCTCGCCGTACGCCAGTCGGACCGTCATGTCGGCTCCTCGCCGGTGTCGGAGGCGGTCTCCCCGGGCAGGCGGTAGACCCGGGCCGCCGTGGCGCCGAAGACCAGGGCGCGCTCGTGCGGCCCCAGGCCGCTGGTCAACCGGTCGGCCGCTTCGACGACCTGCTGGTACGAGGCGGCCGGCAGGCAGACCGGCCAGTCGGAGCCGAACATGACGCGCTCGGGCCCGAAGGCCGCCAGGGCGGTCTCGGCGTAGGGGCGCAGATCGGCGACGGTCCAGCCGTCCCGGCGGGCTTCGGTGACCAGGCCGGAGAGCTTGCAGTAGACGTTGGGCTCGCGGGCCAACTGGCGCAGCCGACCGGCCCAGGGCTCCAGGTCGCCGCGCGCGATCGGCGGCTTGGCGAGGTGGTCGAGGACGAACGGCTGGTCCGGCAGGGCGCGTACGGCGCCGATGGCGGCGGGGAGTTGGTGGGGCAGGACGAGCAGGTCGTAGCAGAGACCGGCGGCGCCGACCGCGCGCAGTCCGCGCCGGACGTCGGGGCGGGCGAGCCAGGCCGGGTCGGCCTCGCCCTGGACGAGGTGCCGGACGCCGACCAGCCGCTCGCCGCCCGGTCCCTGCCGCAGCCGGGCCAGGGTGTCGGCGGCCCCGGGGTCGGTGAGGTCCGCCCAGCCGACGACGCCCGCGATCAACGGCTCGGCGGCGGCCAGGGCGAGGAACTCCCGGGTCTCCGCCGGGTCCGGCAGGACCTGCACCAGAACGGTGCGGTCGATCCCCGCCGCCCGGGCGTGGGGCGCGAGGTCGGCCATCCCGAAGTCCCGCCGGATGGCGGCCGACTCCGGCCCGTCGAGCCAGGTCTGCGGGCGCCGGCCCAGCTCCCAGACGTGGTGGTGCGCGTCGACTCTCACCGCGCGATCGCTCCTCGGTCCGTGGTTGACGGCAGGTCAGGCGGGTCAGGCAGGTCACGCGGGTCAGGCGTGTCAGGCAGGTCAGGCGGGTCGGCCGGGTCAGCTGGTGCGGGCGCGGTCCGGCCGCGTCCCGGGGTCGGCGGGGGCCGGCTCCCCCGCGGCCAGGTGCTCGCGCAGCCAGCGTTCGGTGGTGTCGACGTGCAGCAGGGCGGCGGCCTGGGCGAGGTTCGGGTCGCGGGCGACGAGGGCCCGGTGGATCGCCTCGTGCTCGGCGACGGTCCGCCCGGCCGCGTCGGCGTCGGCCAGCCCGCGCCAGGCCCGGGCGCTCAGGGTGCGCCCGGAGATGTGTTCCAGCAGCGTGGCCAGGGTCTCGTTGCGGGTGGCCCGGATCACCGCCCGGTGGAAGGCCGCGTCGTGCTGGACCAGCAGTTCCACGTCGTCCCGCGCGTCCCGCATCGCCGCCAGGTGCCGCTCCACCTCGGCGAGGTCCTCGTCGGTGATGCGGGTGGCGGCCAGCGCGGTGGCGGCCGGCTCGAAGAGCCTGCGCACCTCGGTGAGTTCCAGGACGGTGTCCCCCTGCAGCAGTTCGACCGCGCCGCCGAGCCCTTCCAGCAGCAGGCCGGGGGCCAGGCTGGTCACGTAGGTGCCGTCGCCCCGCCGGATCTCCAGGACCCGGGCGACGACCAGCGACTTGACCGCCTCGCGCATCAGGTTCCGGGACAGCCCGAGCTCGGCCGCGAGCTGCTGTTCCGGAGGCAGCTTCGACCCGGGGAGCAGCTCGCCCTCCCGGATCATCCGACGGATGCGGGCGATGGCTTTGTCGGTCAGGGACACGGCGACAACGTAGCAGGAGATCCCATGTCCCGGAAGACACCCAGCCCTACTCCCTCCACGACTGCCCGGCGCCACCGGGCAGTTCACCGGCCGCAGCCACCTCCGGACGAGAACGAATCCGGGTGCCCCCTCACATCCATCCCATGTATCGAGGCCCAGGACCGTCCTCCACCGACGGGAAACGCGGCCCGGAGGCCCAACCTGGACGTCTTGACCACGAGCATTCGGCAGTCGGGGCCTGTCGCCTTCCTGACCGGGTGCGGCGGAGTCCATGTATCCGCCTGGAGATCCCTGGCTCGGACGAAGGCCAACGCGCCTTCGCCCCGACCGAGTCGGTCCGGACGAAGGCACGTTGCGACAGCAGCGCCGCGCTGGTGGTCGCCGGGGCAGCGCCGGTCAGCGTTGGCCGGCTGAGCTGTGGGCACCATGCGGTGGATCGTTCCCGCCCACTCCTCCCGTCCTGTCGGGGGAGCGCTCGGCCGGCTCGGGGATGTGGTCGGCAGCCCAGCCGGCCAGGATGCGCAGCGCGTCTTCGGAGTCGCTGCCCGGCTCGGCGCCGTAGGCGAACAGGATGAGGCCGTCGGCGGGCAGGTCGAGGGATTCGTACGCGAGGTGAAGGGTGCCGACCACGGGGTGGTGGATGGCTTTGGCGCCCTGGTGGTATTGGCGGACGTCGTGGCCGGCCCAGCGGGTACGGAAGTCGTCGCTGCGGGTGGACAGCTCACCGATGAGGTCGGAGAGGTCTTTGTCGTAGGGGTCGCGGCCGGCCCGGGCGTGCAGGAGGGCGACCAGGTTGTCGGCGGCGCTTTCCCAGTCGCCCCAGAACTGGCGGGAGCGGGGGTCCAGGAATATGAACCGGCCGTGGTTGGGGGTGGCGCCCCCGGCGGCTTCGATCATGGGGGCGTACAGGGCACGGCCGAGGCTGTTGGCGGCCAGGACGTCACCACGGCCGTTCAGGATGAACGCCGGGCAGGCCATGGAGTCCAGCAAGTGCTGCAGGTTCGGCCGCACCGTGGCGGCGGGCCGGCGTCGACGTCGACGTCCCGGACCGGCGGTGCGGGCGAGATCCTCCAGATGGGTGCGGTCGTCCTCACTCAGCCGCAGCGCCCGAGCGAGGGCATCAAGGACCTGGCCCGATACTCCGGACAGGTCACCGCGCTCCAGCCGCGCGTAGTACTCGACGCTCACCCCGGCGAGCTGCGCGACCTCGGCGCGCCGCAGTCCCGGCACCCGACGGGGGCCATGGGCAGGCAGCCCCACCTGCTGCGGGCTGATCCTGGCACGGCGGGAGGTCAGAAACTCCCGGGTCTCGGCTGCGTTGTCCACGGTTTCCAGGTTAGGGCGACATCCCGGAGTCACCCCGGGATGGAGGGGTGCCCTGCCAGTACACCTTTCACCGGTGGCTTCTCCCCAGCCCGAAAGCTACGTTCTTATAGCCGGAGAAAGAAATACCAGACGATCTCACCACGAAAAAGAAAGAGATACTGTCATGGCGGATATTTCGGAGATGGTCAAGGGTCTGGCGAAGGGCCTCAGCAGCCCGGTGCGTGCGCCGATCCTGCACACGCCGGACGAGTACGGGATGGCGTACGAGGACGTCACGTTCCCGTCCCTGGACGGCACCCCGCTGGAGGCGTGGTGGATCCCCTGCCCGGGCTCGGACAAGCTCATCATCGCCAACCACCCGATGCCCATGAACCGCTACGGCTTCCCCTCGCACCTGCCTCCGTGGCAGTTCGTCCCCGGCAACACCATCGAGGTCAACTACATGCGGGAGTACCAGCACCTGCATGAGGCCGGCTACAACGTGCTGACCTACGACGCCCGCAACCACGGCCAGAGCGGCGACGCCAACGGCTTCATCTTCACCTGGGGCCAGTTCGAGTCCCGTGACGTGGCCGGCTCGCTGCGGTACGCCAGATCCCGCCCCGACGCGGCCGCCATGAAGCTCGGCCTGCTCAGCCGCTGCATGGGCGCCAACGCCACGTTCATGGCGATGACCCGGCATCCGGAGCTCTTCGCGGACGTGCACGCCCTGGTCGCCATCCAGCCGATCTCGATGCGCGCGATGGTCGAGCGCAACCTTGAGGCGATGGGGATCGCGGACCAGTTCGAGGCCGTCGACCGGGAGGTGGAACTGAACCTCAGCTTCACCATCGACGAGGTGTCGCCGATCGAGTACGCCAAGAACTGCCAGGTGCCCACCTTCATCACCCAGGTGCACGACGACGCACTGACCAAGCCCTCCGACGTGCAAGCGATCTTCGACGCCGTCCCCGCGAGCGACAAGAAGCTGTTCTGGATCGAGGGCAGCACCCGGCGCTGGGACGGCTACAACTACTTCTCCGAGCACCCCGAGCAGTTGGTCGACTGGTTCGACAAGCACGTGAACTGAACCCATGTCACCCTCGGGCCGCCGGAGCGGCCCGAGGGTGAAGCAGAACGGCGCAGGTCTCCGCCACCGCTACAGCAGCGACGCCGGCTCCCGGTTTCGCTCGTCTCGTCTGCAGCCCCCCACGAGGCGAGGTCGGGGGGGCTGACCGGCACACCACCGGCGGCAGGACGATCTGGTGTGCCCAGACCGTCGACCTGCGGGAGAGCGACCCGAGGTTGGGCAACTCGCGGCCCGGCGCCGGTGGTGTGCACCCGGGCCCTGTCCGGCCGGTCCTGCCGGACAGGGCCTGCGCGGCGTCAGGCGGTCGTGCAGGGCGTGCCGTCGAGGCTGAAGCCCGTGGGCAGCGCGACGTCGCCGGTGTGGGTGGCCTGGAAGCCGAAGGAGGCCGACGCGCCGGGGGCGATCGTCCCGTTGTACTCGACGTTCCCGGCGGTGACCCGGCCGGCCGACGGATCGATCACGGCGCTCCAGGCGGAGGTGACGCTCTGGCCGGCGGGCAGGTCGAAGGCCAGCTTCCAGCCGTTGACGGCGGTGGAGCCGGTGTTGGTGACGGTGAGGTTCTCGACCAGACCGGTGTCCCAGCTGCTGACCGATCCGGTCACCGCGCAGGAGACGGCGGGGCCCGGGGTGGACGGCGTGGGCGTGGGCGTCGGGCCCGGGGTGGACGGCGTGGGCGTGGGCGTGGCGGCCCCGCTGCCGAGGGCGGCGGCCGAGGCCGCGTAGGCGGGTTTCGCCTGGTAGTTGTTGTCGTACAGGGTGGCGGCGCCGTAGCCGGGGAAGGTCCCGGGGATCCACGAGTCGCCGTCGCCGACGCCCCACTGGGTGATGCCCACGCAGCCGCGCACGGCCAGGCAGGTGGTGATCACCGAGGCGTAGTCGCGTCCCTGCTGTGCCAGGGCGGTGCTGCTCGCGGGGAGCTGCATGCGGTCGTCCAGCTCGGTGACGGCGACCTCGACGCCCAGGGCGGTGAACCGCTCGAGGTTGGCCTTCAGCGACGAGGGGACCTGGCCGAGGACGAAGTGGGCCTGGAAGCCGACCCCGTCGAGCGGGACGCCCTGGCTCTTGAGCGACTTCACCAGGTTGTACATGGCGTCGCTCTTGGCGTTCAGGCCCTCGATGTTGTAGTCGTTCAGGTACAGCTTGACGTTCGGGTCGGCGGCGCGGGCGGTGCGCAGCGCGTCGGCGACGAAGCCGACGCCCATCGCGTTGTAGAAGGCGTCGGTGCGGAAGCCGCCGTCCTCGTTGAACATCTCGTTGACCACGTCCCAGGCGTAGAGCTTGCCCTTGTAGTGGCCCACCTCGTTGGTGATGTGGTTGCGCATCGCGGCCTGCACCTGGTTGGCGGGCAGGGCGCCGACCCAGGACGGCAGCTGGCTGTGCCAGACCAGGGTGTGGCCGCGCAGCCGCATCGAGTGGGCCTGGGCGAAGGAGACGAGCCGGTCGGCGGGGGCGTAGTTGAAGCTGCCCCGCGAGGGCTCGACGGTGTCCCACTTCATCTCGTTGGCGGGGGTGAGCATGCCGAACTGGCTGCCCGCGACGGCGGTGAGGGCGGCGTTGTTCAGGTCGCCCTGGGTGATGGCGGTACCGAAGTAGATCCCCTTCGCCTCGGCGAGCGAGCGCAGGGTGGTCCCCGCCGCGCCGGCCTGGCCGGCCGGCAGCAGGGTCGCGGCGGACGCGAGGGCGGTCGCGGCGGTGACGGCGAGGGCGCCGACGACGCGGCGGGGACGCCTCGGACGGGGCGTGCGGAAGGTGCGGATGGACACCGGCGTGGTCCTTTTCTCTGTCGGGGTGGCGAAGAGCTGGACGTGCGGTGGGGCGTGGAACGGCGGGCTGCGGACCGGCCCGGAGCCGCAGGGGCGGCACGGGCACAGGGACACAGAGGCCACAGGGCCGCAGGGGGCCGGAGCGGGAGCCGGAGCCGGAGCCGCGAAAGTTTCGAACGGCCCGCCGATCCTTCGGGGGACCTTAGGGCCGGTCCGACGCGCCGTCAACCGTTCGCGGGCGGGGCGGTGCTGCTGCGCTCGACCAGACTGGTCGCCAGGTCCACCCGCAGCGTGCCGGGCCGCGCCCCGCGGGCGAGGTCGATCACCAGCCGGGCCGCCGTCTCGGCCATCTCGGTCAGCGGCTGGCGCACGGTGGTCAGCGGCGGGCCCACCCAGCGGGCCAGCGGCAGGTCGTCGAAGCCGACCACGCTGAGCTCCTCCGGGACGCGCAGCCCCAGTTCACGGGCGGCCTCGTACAGTCCGAGCGCCTGCAGGTCGTTCCCGGCGAACACGGCGGTCGGCCGGTCCGGGAGGGTCAGCAGCTCCAGGCCGACCCGCCGTCCGGACTCGTGGTGGAAGTCGCCCTCGCGGACCAGGGCCGGGTCGTACGGGATGCCCGCCATGTCGAGCGCCGCCCGGTAGCCGTCGGCCCGGGCCCGGCTGCACATCATCCGGGCCGGGCCGCCGATCAGGCCGATCCGGCGGTGGCCGAGGTCGAGCAGGTGCCGGGTGGCGGCGAGGCCGCCGTCCCAGTTGGTGGTGCCGACGGCGGGCACGTCCTGGCCCGGGTCGCCGGCCGGGTCCATCACCACGAACGGGATGCCGCGGCCGGCCAGTTGGTCCCGCTGGGAGCGGGTCAGGTCGGACAGCACCAGCACCACGCCGGTCGGCCGGCGGGCGAGCACCCCGTCGACCCAGGACTGGCCGGGGCTGAGCCGGCCGGCCGACTCGGAGAGCACGATGCTGAGCCCCTCCTCGCGCACCGCGTTCTCCACCCCGCGGATCACCTCCACCGCCCAGGCGCTCTCCAGCTCGTGGAATACCAGCTCCAGCAGCGGGCTCGCCGGGCGGCCGCCGCCGCGCCGCCGGTAGCCGTGCCGGTGCAGCAGCTCCTCCACCCGCTCCCGGGTGGCCGGGGCGACATCGGCCCGGCCGTTCAGGACTTTCGACACCGTCGGCGCGGAGACCCCGGCCTCCTGCGCGATCTCGGCGAGCGTCGCCGCTCTGGTCACGGGTTCCTCCTGCACTGCCCTGGCCGGGCGGACTCCGTCATGGGTGACCGTACGGCAGGGATGCTAGCCCGCCGCGGGGTTGGTCCGGTCCTGCCGCAGCCCTTGACGGGCGGTCAGGACGGCTCTAGGTTTCCCACAACATTCGGTAACTCGCTCGAAACATTCGATAGAAGGCAGTGTATGCGATCGATAATCGCCGCGATCACCGCGGCCACCGCACTCGTCCTGGGAACGACAGCGGCGTGCGGGTCCGGCGGCGGCTCCGCCGACTCCGGCTCCGGGACGATCCACGTCCTGGTCTACGGCGACGCCGCCAACAAGGTCGAGAAGCAGATCGTCGAGGCCTTCAACCGGACCTCCCAGGTCAAGGCGGTGCTCGACACCGTGCCCGGCGCGGACTACCAGCAGAAGCTGCAGACCGTCATCAACACCCCGCGCGCCCCCGACGTGTTCTTCAACTGGGGCGGCGGCTCCATCCAGCCGTTCGTCAAGGCGGACCTGCTGCTCCCGCTGGACGACTTCATCGCCAAGGACCCGGGGCTGAAGGACAACTTCTTGCCCTCGGTGTTCAACTCCGCGGTGGTGGAGGGCAAGCCGTACGGCGTGCCGATGCGCGGCACCCAGCCGGTGCTGCTGTTCCACAACAAGAAGGTGCTCGGCGACGCCGGGCTCACCCCGCCGAAGACCTGGGACGAACTGCTCGACGCCACCCGGGCGTTGAAGGCCAAGGGGATCACCCCGATCGCCCTCGGCGGCGGCGACCGGTGGCCCGCCCTGATGTGGTTCGAGTACCTCTACGACCGCGTGGCCGGCCCCGGCCTGTTCCAGCGCGCGCTGAGCGGCGACCGGTCGGCCTGGGAGAGCGAGGACAGCCGCAAGGCGCTGGCCGCCCTCAAGCAGCTGGTCGACGCCGGGGCCTTCGGGAGCAACGCCGACTCCGTGAAGTTCACCGACGGCGGCTCCCCGGCCCTGGTCGCCAAGGGCAAGGCCGCCTTCGAGCTGATGGGCTCCTGGTACTACTCCACGCAGCAGGACGCCAACCCCGACTTCGCCGCCTCCGGCCTCGGCTACTCCCCCTTCCCGGCCGTGACCGGCGGCAAGGGCGATCCGGCGGACGTCGTCGGCAACACCAACAACTTCTACTCCGTGCTGAAGAAGACCAAGCACCCGGACGCCGTCGCGGCCTTCCTGAAGCTGATGTACTCCGAGGAGTTCGTGAAGGCGCAGCTCGCCATCGGCAACCTGCCGACCACCACCGGCACCGCCGACTTCCTCCACCTCTCGGCCAGCCCCGGCTACTCCAAGGACCAGTACGAGCTGGTCAAGGCCGCGCCCTCGTTCCAGCTCTCCTGGGACCAGGCCTACCCGCCGAGCGCCATGACCCCGCTCCACACCGCCGTCCAGCAGTTCTTCGACGGCAGGATCGACGCCGACGGCTTCATCAAGGCCATGCAGGCCTTGCCGGCCTCATGACGCGCGGCACGCGGTCCGGCGCGGGGGCGACCCGCCCGGGCTTCGTCTGGGCGGTGCCCGCGGGCGTGTTCTTCCTGCTGTTCGCGATCGTGCCGCTGCTGCTGGTCGTCGTGCTCTCCTTCACCAGCTGGGACGGGATCGGCGAGCCGCGGTTCAACGGCCTGGACAACTGGGCCGGCCTCCTCGACGACCCGGTGATGCTCCAGTCCGTCTGGACCACCCTGCTGCTCACCGCGCTCGGCGTGGTGACGCAGACGCCGATCAGCATCCTGCTCGGCGTCTGGGCCGCCGGGCAGCAGCGCAACCGGGCCGTGCTCTCGGCGATCTACTTCGTGCCGCTGCTGCTGTCGGCGACCGCCGTCTCGGTGGTGTGGCGGGCCGTCCTCGACCCCAACTTCGGCGTGCCGGCCGAACTCCCCTGGCTGTTCGGCGACGGCAACCTGCTCGGCAGCCGGAGCGGCGCGATCGGGGTGCTGACCTTCGTCGGCATGTGGCAGTTCACGCCGCTGCACGCGCTGCTCTACCAGGGCGGCGCCCGGGCCGTCCCGCAGGTGCTCTACCAGGCGGCGGCCGTCGACGGGGCCGGCCGGGTGCGGCAGTTCTTCCACATCACCCTGCCGCAGCTGCGCAACACGATCATCACCTCGGTGATCCTGATGGTGGTCGGCGGGCTGACCACCTTCGACACGGTGCTGATCCTCACCCAGGGCGGCCCCGGCACCGACACCACCGTCACCGCTTACCACATGTACCAGAAGGCCTTCAAGAGCTTCGACTTCGGCGCGGGCTCGGCCATCGCCCTGGTCCTCGTCGTGGTCGCCACCCTGATCTCGCTCGCGGTGGTCCGGCTCTCCGGCTACGACCGGATGCGCGGGACGGCGGAGGGCCTCTGATGCGCCGTCGCCCCAACGTCCTGGCCGGGTTCGGCTCCCTGGTGTGGCTGCTGCTGGTCGGCCTGCCGCTGTACGTGCTGCTGATCGCCACCTTCCGCACCCGCGCCGACTACTCCACCGAGGGCCCGCTGAAGCCTCCCGCGCAGTGGACCCTGGACAACTACCTGGCCGACCTGTCGAACGGCTTCGGCCAGGACTTCCTCAACACCCTGATCGTCACCGTCAGCGTGGTCGCCATCGTGCTGCTGGTCGTCCCGCCGCTCGCCTACGCCATCGTGCGCGCCCCCGGCCGGGCCACCGGCTGGGTGTTCCGGATGTTCCTGCTCGGCCTGGCGATCCCCGCCCAGGCGGTGATCGTGCCGATGTTCTACCTGATCAGCAAGAGCGGCCTGTACGACCACCTGATCGGCGTCATCCTGCCGACCGCCGCCTTCTGCCTGCCGGTCTGCACCCTGGTGCTGACCGGCGCGATGCGCGACATCACGCCCGAGCTGTACGAGGCGATGACGATGGACGGCGCCTCCCCGGCCCGGGTGTTCCGGCAGCTGGTCCTGCCGCTCTCCAAGGGCGGCCTGTCCTCGATCGTGGTCTTCGCCGCGCTCCAGGCCTGGAACGGCTTCCTCTTCCCGCTGATCCTCACCCAGTCCGACACCACCAAGGTCATGACCCTCGGCCTGTACGAGTTCCAGACCGAGCACGGCGTGGACGTGCCCGGACTGCTCAGCGCCGTGGTGCTGTCCGTGCTCCCCGTACTCGCCGTCTACCTGTTCGCCCGTCGCGCCCTGGTCCAGGGCCTGATGGGTGTGGGAGGAAAGTGAACGACCACCGCGACCCCGCGCCCGCGCCCGCCTGGCGGGACACCACGCTCACCCCGGAGGCCAGGGCGGACGCCCTGATCGCCGCGATGACCCTGCGGGAGAAGACCGCCCAACTGGTCGGCGTCTGGGTGGGCGCCGGCGACTCGGGCGACGAAGTCGCCCCGCACCAGCACGAGATGGAGCAGCCACCCGACCTCGACACCCTGCTGCCGTACGGGCTCGGCCAGTTGACCCGGCCGTTCGGCACCGCACCGGTCGACCCGGCGCTCGGCGCGCTCTCGGTGCTGCGCAGCCAGCAGCGGATCACCGCCGCCAACCGCTTCGGCATCCCGGCGCTGGCCCACGAGGAGTGCCTGGCCGGCTTCGCCGCCTGGGGTGCCACCGCCTACCCCGTGCCGCTGTCCTGGGGGGCCACCTTCAACCCCGAGCTGGTCCGGACGATGGCCGGCGCCATCGGGCGCGACCTGCGGTCCGTCGGGGTGCACCAGGGCCTCGCGCCGGTGCTCGACGTGGTCCGCGACGCCCGCTGGGGGCGGGTCGAGGAGACCATCGGCGAGGACCCGTACCTGGTCGGCACCGTCGCCACCGCCTACGTCCAGGGCCTGGAGGCCGCCGGGATCGTCGCCACCCTCAAGCACTTCGCCGGGTACTCGGCCTCCCGGGCCGGGCGCAACCTCGCCCCCGTCTCGATGGGCCCGCGCGAGCGCGCCGACGTCATCCTGCCGCCCTTCGAGATGACCGTCCGCGAGGGCCGGCCCCGCTCAGTGATGCCCGCCTACACCGACACCGACGGGCTGCCCTCCTCCGCCGACGAGGCCCTGCTGACCGGTCTGCTCCGGGACGCCTGGGGATTCACCGGCACGGTCGTCGCCGACTACTTCGGCATCGCCTTCCTGCACGCCCTGCACGGCGTGGCCGAGGACTGGTCCGACGCCGCCCGGCTCGCCCTGACCAGCGGCATCGACGTCGAACTGCCGACCGTGAAGACCTTCGGGCAGCCGCTGCTCGACGCGGTCGAGGCCGGCGCCCTGCCCGAGGAGCTGGTCGACCGGGCGCTGCGCCGCGTCCTGACGCAGAAGATCCAGCTGGGGCTGCTGGACCCGGACTGGAGCCCGGTGCCCGCCGCCCTCGCCGGCACCGACCCGGTCGAACCCGAGGAACTGCGCGGCCTGGTCGACCTCGACCCGCCCGCCAACCGCGCGCTCGCCGCCGAGATCGCCGAGCAGGCCGTGGTGCTGCTGCGCAACGACGGCGTGCTGCCGCTGGGCGGCCCCGCCCGGATCGCGCTGATCGGCCCGAACGCCGACGAGCCCACCGCCGTGCTCGGCTGCTACTCCTTCCCCGTGCACGTCGGCACCCAGCACCCGAAGACCCCGCTCGGCATCGAACTCCCCACCGTGCGCGAGGCGTTGGCGGCCGAGTTCCCCGGCGGCGAGCTGCGCACGGTGCGCGGCGTGACGGTCGACGGCGAGGACACCGACGGCATCGCCGAGGCGGTGCGGACCGCCCGGTGGGCCGACGTCGTGGTGCTCGTCCTCGGCGACCGGGCCGGGCTCTTCGGCCGCGGCACCAGCGGCGAGGGCTGCGACGCCGCCTCGCTCGACCTGCCGGGCCGGCAGCGGGAGCTGCTGGACGCCCTGCTGGACGCCGGGACGCCGGTGGTGCTCGCCCTGCTGGCCGGGCGGCCGTACGCGCTCGGGCGCGCGGTCACCGAGGCGGCGGCGATCGTCCAGTGCTTCTTCCCCGGCGAGGAGGGCACCCGGGCCCTCGCGGGCGTGCTCAGCGGGCGGGTCAACCCGTCCGGCCGGCTGCCGGTCTCCGTGCCCGGGCACCCCGGGGTCCAGCCGTCCACCTACCTGGCCGCGCGGCTGGCCCAGGCCGGCGAGGTCTCCAGCGCCGACCCGACCCCCGCCTTCGGCTTCGGACACGGCCTCGGCTACAGCGAGTTCGCGTGGTCCGGGCTCGACGTGGCCATGGCCGAGGCCGGCACCGACGGCGAGTTCCGGCTCGCCTTCGACCTGCGCAACACCGGTGCGCGGACGGGGGCCGAGGTGGTGCAGTTCTACCTGCACGACCCGGTGGCCACCGTGGTGCAGCCGGTGCAGCGGCTGGTCGGCTACCGGCGGATCCCGCTGGGCGCCGGCGCCGGCTGCCGGGTGGAGCTGACCCTCCCGGCCGACCTGGCCTCCTTCACCGGGCGCGACGGCCGGCGGACCGTCGAACCCGGGGCGCTGGAGCTGCGGATCTCCGCCTCCAGCACCGACGCGCGCTTCACCGTGCCGCTGCGCCTGACCGGTCCGGTGCGCCCGCTCGACCACACCCGCCGACTCCACCCGACCGTCACCGTTCAGGAGCTCCCGCCCACCCCCACCCCGTAGCGGAGGAATCCCCGATGCGCCGATCGAGCCGCCGACCGTCCCTGCTCATGGCCCCCGTGCTGACCGCCGCCCTGCTCGCGCTCCACCCCGGGACCGCCCACGCCGCCGGCCCCGCCCTGGCGGCCAACGGCTTCTACACCGACCCCGACTCCAGCGCGCGGCGGTGGGTCGACGCCAACCGCGGCGACGGCCGCGCCGCCGCGATCCAGGCGTCGATCGCCGACGTGCCGACGGGACGCTGGTTCGGCAACTGGAGCGGCGCCATCGGGGCCGCGACCGGCTCCTACACCGGCGCGGCGGCCGCCGCCGGGAAGACGCCGATCCTGGTGGCGTACAACATCCCCAACCGGGACATCTGCGCCGGCCAGTCCGGCGGCGGGGCCGGCAGCGCCGCGGACTACCGGGCCTGGATCGCCGCCTTCGCCGCCGGCATCGGCAACCGGCCCGCGGTGGTCGTCCTCGAACCCGACTCGCTCGGCGACGAGAGCTGCATGAGCCCGGCGCAGATCTCGGAGCGCAACGGGCTGCTGACCGACGCCATCGCGCAGTTCAACTCCAAGGCGCCGAACGCCTGGGTCTACCTGGACGCCGGCAACCCGGCCTGGCTGAGCGCCGACACGATGGCCCGGCACCTGGCCGCGGCGGGGGTGGCCGGTGCCCACGGCTTCTCCCTGAACGTGTCGAACTACCTCACCACCGGGGAGAACCTCGCCTACGGCAGCGCGGTCAACGCGGCCCTGCGGTCGACGAAGGGCTTCACCAAGCCGTTCGTCGTCGACACCAGCCGCAACGGCAACGGGTCCAACGGCGCGTGGTGCAACCCGGCCGGACGCAGGATCGGGACGGCGTCGACCTGGGGCGGCGGCGCCGAGGGGCTGCTGTGGATCAAGGTGCCCGGCGAGTCCGACGGCAACTGCGGCGTCGGCGCGGGGTCGACCGCCGGGCAGTTCCTGCCCGAGGTCGCGTACAAGATGATCTACGGCTACTGACCGTGGACCGATAGAGCAGGACAGGCCCCGAAGACAGCCCCGCCGCGGTCACCCGCGGCGGGGCTCCGCCCGTGGCCGGCCGCCGGAGACGTCCTCGCCGGCGGCCGGTCACGAGCGACTGGGAGGGGGGACACGACCGGCCCGGGCACCCCGGGCCCCGCGCACCGGACCCGCGTCACCCCGCCGGGAGCAGGGTGGGGTCCGCCATGATCCGGCGGACCGTGGTCTGCGCCGCGCCCAGCACCGGCCCGCGCCGGCCCAGCGCGGACGGGCGCAGCGCCTCCGCCGCCCAGGGCCGGACGGTGATCCGGTCGGCCAGTTCGGCGCGGACGGACGGCAGCAGCCACTCGGCCAGTTCGGCGTAGGTGCCGCCGAGGACCAGGCCGTCCGGGTCGATCAGGTCGACGGCGGACGCGAGGGCGAGGCCCAGGGCCCGGCCGGCGCGGTCCAGCGCCGCCAGGGTCGGCGGGTGCCCGGCGCCCGCCCGCTCGGCCAGCAGGGCGACCGGGTCGCC
>NZ_JBEXJK010000028.1:0-39701 GCF_040609095.1 Kitasatospora sp. NPDC004799 | reverse complement strand
GGAGCGCGGCGGCCCGCTTGTGCGGGCTCGGCTTCTCGTCGTTCACGAGCAGCCGCGGAACCCGACGCGCACCCAGAAGCCGTCCAGGACGGCCGGTACGCGCCGGGGACCGTGATCGCTGGTAAGCGACCGGAAGCGGTGAGCCCCGCCCGCTGGTCAGCGGCGGGGCCGGATACAGCTCAGGCGCATGCCCATAGGCGCGCCCTCCTCGGGTCGAAGCCCCAGCAGGGGCTGGCGGTTTGGGGGTTGCCCGTCCTACGGGCGTCAGGTCTCTCGGGCCTGGTCCGGTGCTTCCTCTCTGCTCAGCACCAGCAGGGCGGCGCACCCCGGGATCGGGGTGCTGCGTGGCTCGCTGCCGCCGGCGACATCACCCGGTCGCCACGGGGGCGGTCTGTCTCATCCCGCCACGTGCGTTGGGACCCCGCTGTCCTTCCCCACACCCCGGTAGGGGTGGCATGCCACTGCGTAGGGGGAGGGCTTCGTTCATCACGGCGGTTCGCCCCCGGTTTCTCAACCTAGGCGCCTGCCGCGACCGCCGCCCTCGCGTCGGTCCCGCACGATCACTGTTCAGTTCTCAAGGAACGAGCGCTTCCTTCAGACGGCTGTCACACCGCCCTCCGGGCTCGTTTGCGCAGCTCAGGGCAGCCCAAAGAAGGGCCGGCAGTTCCCCCGCCTCGCCATGCGAGACATGTTGAACATGTCTCTTACGATGCCGAGAAGCCGACGCTTCGTCAAGTCCTTCGCTTGGTTCGGTCGGAGATTCCCGACCGCGCATCACTAGATTCGGCTCTCTGGGCCTGTCGGACCACGGCGCGCCTGGACGGCTCTGGTCCGGCTTCGCTACCGTCAAGTCGTCCCGGATCGTCCAAGCGCCGCAAGTTCGTCCAGGGGAGGGCGAGATGGCCAATGAGAGACTGCGGGGAGCGATCCTCGCGAGTGGGCTGAAGATCGAACAGATCGCGGAACGGCTCGGTGTGAGCTCACGGACCGTCGAGCGGTGGGTCGAGGCGAAGGACGAGCGCCGGCCGTATCGGCGTTTCCAGTACGCGCTCGCCAACCTGTTGCAGCGAGACCTGTCGGAGCTCTGGTCGGATGAACGGACCAGCGGCGCTACGGCTGAGGCCGGCCGGGCCGAGCTGGTGAAGCTGTACCCGCATCGTGCGGTCGTCCCGAAGGAGCTGTGGACGTCGCTCTATGCCAAGGCCGAGCGGAACTTCGACCTGGCGGTCTACGCAGGCTTCTGGCTCTCGGAGGACCCGCTGTTCTTCAGGCTCGTCCGGGAGAAGGCACAGGCAGGCGTGCCGGTGCGGCTCATGCTGGGCGATCCCGACTGCGCTGGCGTGGCCCAGCGGGGAGAGGACGAAGGCATCGGGCCCGCGATGGCGGGCAAGATCCGCAACGCGCTGGCCAACTACGCGCCGCTGTTCGGCGTCCCGGGAGTCGAGTTCCGGCTCCACTCGACCACGCTCTACAACTCGCTCTACCGCGCCGACGACGACCTGCTCGTGAACGGGCACGTCTACGGCGTCGGGGCCTACTTGGCGCCGGTCCTGCACCTCTCGCAGGTGCCCGGTGGCGAGCTGTTCAGCACGTACGCGGCGAGCATCGAGCGGATCTGGGAGAGTTCCCGGACCATCACGTCGTCCCGACTCGAAAGTGAGAGCGCAGCGTGAGCCGAATCGACTACTTCCATGACCCGACCGCCCCGCCGGCGAACTCCGTCGTGCCGTCCGTCACTGCGGTGGTGACGGATGCCGAGGGTCGGCTGCTGCTGATCCACAAGACGGACAACGATCTGTGGGCCCTGCCCGGGGGCGGCCACGACATCGGGGAGTCCGTGGCGGACACGGTGATCCGCGAGGTGCGGGAGGAGACCGGGGTCGACGTCGAGGTCGCCTCCGTTGTCGGTCTCTACACAGACCCCGGGCACGTCATGGCCTACGACGATGGCGAGGTCCGGCAACAGTTCTCGATCTGCTTCAGGGCCCGGCCGGTCGGCGGCACCCTCCGGACGAGTTCGGAGTCGAAAGAGGTCCGCTGGGTGGACCCTGCGGACCTCAACGACCTGGACATTCACCCGTCCATGCGGCTGCGGATCAAGCATGGTCTGGACGTCAGCCGCACCGAGCCCTACATCGGTTAGGAGGCGGGGCCCGACTCCAGCAGGCGGCCCTCGACCCGACGGGCCGCAGCGTCGATCTCCGGCTCGGCGCGGCGGATGAAGCGGCCGACGATGCTGTCGGGGCCGTACCGGCCGACGATCTCGGCGACCCGGTCGGGCGTCGTCGTCGGCGTGCCATCCGGCGTGGTGGTCATGTCGCAGTAGATCAGCGCGTCCACCAGGTGGGGTTCCTCCAGCGGGAACTCCGCCTCCAGCTCGCGGCGCAGGCCGCGCTCCTCGGCTTCGAGCAGCGCGCACGAGTGGTGGGCGACCAGCCGTACGACGCGCTCGTCCACGTCCTCAGAGCGGAGGAAGCGGGCGCCGTCGAGCGGGTGGAACCCCGTGTCGACGATCCGCGGCGAGTAACCGACGTCGTGCAGGACGGCCGCGGACTCCAGCAGCTCGGAGTCCGGGCCGAGGATCCCGGCCAGGGTACGCGCCCGGCCGGCCACTCCCTTGGAGTGGGCCCAGCGGCGGGGGAGGTCGGTGGACAGCAGGGACTCGGCGAGGTCGTAGGCCCACACGATGGCATCCGCTCCTAGGTGGCTGTGGTCAGGAGTGATTGGCGGGAAGTGCGCGGACACGCCGCCCCTTCCCGTGACGTACTTCGAGAACGCCGGCCCCCTCCAGCTGGGCAAGGGCGCGCCGGACGGTGCCCCGTGCGGCACCAGTCTTCTCGGTGAGTTCCTTCTCGGACGGGAAGTCGGCGTCGACGCCGAGTTCGTGAACCAGGGCAGCGAGCTGGTTGAGTACCGGGACCTTGGGCTCGGCTCCGACAACGAGCCACCCGACACCGGGCTGCGATCGAATCAAGCCCTCGGCCGAGAGGACGTCGAGGGCGCGCTTCACGGTGGTGCGGGCGACGTCATGCTCCTTCATCAGGTCGGCTTCCGATGGAAGCGACGTCATGGTGGAGTCTCCGCTGATCTCGGCGCGCAACGCGTCGGCAATCCGCAAGTACGTACCGCGCGGGCTCCGCTCGGGCACTGGGCCGCTCCTTCCATAGGTGGATACCTAGACAGGATGGACGATCCCGGGGGCAGGTTGCCAGCCTCGGCGGCAGCCTGCCCCATGCCTGCGGTGAGCTGGGGTGATCTCACCCGGCTGCGACATCAGCTTCTGACATCAACGACAGCGGACACCGGCAACCCCACCGGCATTCAGGTGGATCACCGCCGAGCCGCGATCACGGGCGTGTGCAGCTACGGTTACCGCCCGATCGAACTTACAAAGCAGATGTCGGCGGTTCGAAACCGTCCGCGCCCACAGCAGAGAAGGGCCAGTTCGGAGGCAGCATCCTCCCGAACTGGCCCTTGATCGTTCCCGGGGTCCTACTCCTCCCGTGCCATCCCCGTGCCAGATTCCTCCGGGGAGGGCCTCAGCTCACCGGGGCCTGCCGCACGGCGTCATCGTGAGTGGCATCTGAGCCCTGGGGCCTGAGCCGCTGCTCCCAGATCTCCTCCAAGGTCTCCGCAACGAGACCGAGCCGTTCCAGGGCTTCCTCCGCCATGTCGTCGTCGAAGATCCACGAGCATTGCTTGGAGTCCTCATCGTCAGCAATGAGGCGATGAGCGAATGCGTTCCGCCGGACCTTTAGCCACGAGATGTGCTCGGCGAAATCCGCCAGATCGCCTTCACCCTGCCAACGCTCGGCCAGTACTTCGGCCTTTCGGGCCAGCCCAGCTTTGCGGACCCGGCGGTCCGCCGGGTCGCACAGGATCTCGTTCATCAGCGCTTCAAGGGCTGCAGCCGCCGACACGATGATGATCCCGGCGCCGATCTGTCGAGTGTCGGTGTCAAGGACGGACAGGGAGTCATCGAGCACCATGTCGCTCTCGGCTTCCCAACCAGGGACTCTGTGCTCACCGCTCTTTCGGAGGGTCGACAACGCCGTCGTCTCCTGGTCGACGGCCTCGCCCACCTTCCTGTGCAGCCAGGCGAGAGATGCCAAGTGCTGCTCGAAGACGATGAACTCCACACGCCCATAGCGGCTGAAGAAATAAGGTTCGCTGTGTTCAAGCACGTACTGATCGACGGCACTCTCGTGCTGTCCAGATGTCGTCTCGACCACTGATGCATCCCCTCCCCGAGCTTTGCGGTCGTTCAGCTTCCCATGGCCCGACACAAGGACGGGCTCATTTTCGATGCTTGGTGTGGCCCTTCGCTGTCGTCATGGATGTTGGCCACCAGAGAGAGGCCGGGACGGGGCTCGGCGGTCCGAAGGGTTTATGCCCGCCCACACGACGGGCCGGTTCGGAGGCTGACCCTCCGAACCGG
Source organism: Kitasatospora sp. NPDC004799 (assembly GCF_040609095.1). NCBI lineage: Bacteria > Bacillati > Actinomycetota > Actinomycetes > Kitasatosporales > Streptomycetaceae > Kitasatospora > Kitasatospora sp. NPDC004799. The sequence continues at coordinate 35,263 of NZ_JBEXJK010000028.1, read as the reverse complement.
CCCTCGATCGTTTCTGGGCTCCTACTGGTCCCACGCGATCCCTCGCGCGCCCGATGCCGGCAGTTCCCCGCCGAGTGCCTGGCGGACAGCTTCGTCCATCCGGTCGGCGATGGCGCGGTCCCGGTCGCTGGTCATGTGCTGGTAGATGAGCGCGGTCCGGGTGCTGCTGTGGCCCATCCTGGTCATGAGCTCCCGGGTGCTGGCCCCGTTCTGTGAGGCGAGGGTGTTTCCGGTGTGCCGCAGGTCGTGGAAGTGGGCATCCTCACTCACCCCGGCCGCGGTGCGGGCGCGGATCCAGTCGTCCCGGAAGTTGCTCCGGCGGAGCTTGCCGCCGCGGGGCCCGATGAACAGGTGGCCGTCTGGGCCGGGGCCGGCGTAGCGGTCGAGGTGGTGGGCCAGGTCGTCGACGATCTCGGCGGGGAAGGCCACGGGCCGGAAGCCCGCGCGGCTCTTGGGGGCCTTGTCGTAGAGGCGCCCGCTGTTCAGCTCGGCCTGGTTGCGCTGGACCCGGACGAGCCGGTTCGTGAGGTCGACGTCCCGCCGGCGGAGTGCGGCCAGTTCACCGAACCGCAGGGTGGTGAAGGCGGTCAGCAGCACCAGGGCCCGCCAACGCGGACCGATGGCGTCGGCGACGGCGAACACCTCGGTGACGGAGAGGACGGGGCGCTCCGGCACGTCGTAGGTGTCGGCGCCCTTGATCCGGCACGGGTTGCGCTGGATCAGTTCGTCGTCGAGGGCGGTGTTCATGATGGCCCGCAGCAGTTGGTACGCCTTGGCCACCGAGGGCTCGCCGACCCCGCCCTCCAGCAGCGCGGACCGCCAGGAGCGCACCTGGGCCGGGGTGATCTCGGCGAGCGTCCGGTGGCCCAGGCCGGGCTGGATGTACTGGCGGAGCGTGATGGCGTACCGCTCGCGGGTGCTCTCCTCCAGCTTGCGGTCCCGCAGCCAGGTGGCGGCGAAGTCGCTGAGCTTGGCCTTCCCGGCGTCGGGGTCGGTCCACTTGTCGCGCTGGATGTCTGCCTCGATGAGCGTGAGCGCGATCTCGGCATCGGTCTTGGTCGGGTAGGTCTCCTCACCCTTGCGCGTCAGCCCGGTGACCGGGTCCGGGTAGCGGATCTGCCAGCGCCCGGAGGGCAGCTGACGGAGCGACCCGAAGCGCCGGCGGCTTCCCTTGGCGTTGGCCATCAAGCGGCCCTCCGCAGCCGACGGGTCCGGCTGACCGGCTGGACGGTGCGCTCGGCGACGTAGGCGGCGAGAGCGTCCTCGGGGATGCGGACGTGGCGGCCGACCTTGACGAAGGTGATGCGCCGCTCGGCGACCAGGCGGCGGGGGAAGCGTTCCCCGCTGGTCTCCCAGGTGCCGAGCATCTCGGCGGCTTCCTTGACCGTCAGCAGGCGGTTCATGCGTTGTCCCCCTCTTCCCGCGCGAGTTGGGCGCGCAGTTCCTGGCGGTCGGCGGTGTGGCGTTCGTGCAGTTCGCGGGCGACGGCGGCGGCGAGCATGGACTCGCCGGGGTGTTGCCGGACCCGGCGTAGGTCCAGTGGGCGAGGACGAGGGTTTCGGCGTCGGCCAGGTCGTCGAGGTCCGGGAGGCCGGCGGCGAGCAGCTGCTCGCGCAGTTCCTGGCGGGCCTGTTCGGCGCGGTGGTCGGTGCGGGCCTGGCGGAGGGCGCCGAGGGTGGTCGAGTAGGTGGGCGACTTGGAGGAGAAGTGGCCTCGGAAGCCGAGCATGTGGGACCAGTGGGCGAGGAGGCGGTCCGGGTAGTGCGGATCGAGGTCCCAGCAGGCTTCGATCAGGCGGCGGGTGTGGGCCGGGAGGTCGTGGCGGTCGAGTTCGTGGCGCTCCAGGATCCGGCGGTCCACGGAGTCGGTGGTCTCGGCGGACTTGGTGGCGTACTTGGCGACGTAGGAGGCCACGGCCTGTTCGCTGATCTCGCCGGTGGCGAAGGCGCCGATCGGGCGGACGTCGACCTGGGTGCCCCACTGGAGGACGCGGGCGGGTTGGCCCCCGGCGGCGGCGAGCGGGACGCCGGCGCGGCGGGCGGCGGCGCGGATCGACGCGTTGAGCAGGGCGAGGGTGGCCCAGGCGGGCGGTGGGGTGTCGGGTCCCTCGGGGCCGTCGACGCGGATGACGGCGTGGAAGTGGACGGCGCCGCGGCGCTGGTACTCGGCGACCTTGCCGAAGGAGATCTTCGCGCGCTCCTTGAAGTCCCTCTGGGTGAGCCCGGACAGCTTGGCCATGGTGCGGAACAGGTAGATGGTGAAGCGCCGCCACAGGTCGGGGGCGTGGTTGTTCCAGAGCACGGCGTGGGCGTAGTCGTAGGTGTCGGGGTCGAGCGGGGTGCCCAGGAGCGGTGACCCGGTGGGGTGGGCGGTGCCGCAGCGGCAGGCCCCGGAGTCCGGGCGGTTGTGGACCGGGCCGAAGGACGGGGCGGTGAGGGTCGCGAAGACCCGGGGGTGCGAGCGGACGGTGGCCGGCACTCCCTTGGCCTGGTCCCCGGCGAGTCCGGCACGGATGAGGTGGTAGGTGTCGGCGGCGTAGGTGCGCGCGCAGGACGGGCAGCGGGAAGCGCGGCGGTTGCCGCAGGCGACCTTGAGCCGGTGGCCGGGTTCGTGGTCGGTCGAGTAGCGGTGCCAGACGGCGCCGGTCGGGCCGTGGGTGAGGGTTCGGAAGCCCTGGAGGTGGATGGGGTTGGCGCAGCCTCCGGTGCGGCGGATCTGCTCGGTCAGCTGGGGCAGGTCGCCCCGGGCGGCGAGCCTGGCGAGGTCTGCCAGAGCGAGCCGGTCCGGGACGACCTGGGTGGTGATGGGCAAGCGGGTCACCTCAGAGCTGAGCCGCGGCGGCGGTGTGGCGGGTGACGGTGACGGTGCCCTCGCAGGTGCGGCAGGAGGTGTGGAGGGTGGTGCGGGTGCCGTCCGGGAGGCGGGTTCCGGTGGCGACGGCGGCGCGGGCGAAGCCGTTGCAGTCGGGGCAGACGCGGGTGATCCGGGCCGGGGCGTGGTGGTGCTGGGGCATGATGGTGCTCTCCTTCGTGGGCTTCGGTTCGGGAAGGGGTTGCGGGCTCCGGGGCGGCGGGATGCTTGGCGGCTTTTGCCGCCCCGGGGCTGGTCAGCGGCGGCGCGCGGTACGGCGGTCGGGCTTGCGGGCGTACATGTCGCGGCCGGCCGCGGACAGCGCTTCGGTGAGCAGGAGCGCGGCCGGGTGCGAGGCGCCGACGGAGGCCCCGACCGGGAGCAGGGCGCCGGCGAACGGGACCGGTTCGTGCAGTGCGGCGCGCAGGTCGTCCAGACGGTGGGCGGAGTCGAGGACGATGGCGGCGAACTCGTCCCCGCCGAGGCGGGCGGCCAGGCCGTGGGAGCCGCACCAACGGGTGAGCCGGGCGGCGGTGGCGGCGAGGACGGCGTCCCCGGCGGCGTGGCCGTGGGTGTCGTTGACCGCCTTGAAGTCGTCCAGGTCGACTAGGAGGACGGTCACGTGCTCGGCGTGCGAGCGGATCAGACGTTCGGCGCGGGCGGTGAAGCCGTCGCGGGTGAGCAGGCCGGTCAGCGGGTCGCGGCGGGCGTGGGCGAGTCGGCGGTGGAGCCAGGTGCCGTGGGCGCTCCAGCCGACGAGCGGGACGCCGGCCACGGCGAGGATCGGGGTGAGGTCCATGTGCGGGGTCCTTCCGGTGCGGGTTGCGGACCCCGGGGCGGTGGGATGCTTGGCGGCTTTGTCCGCCCCGGGATCGGTCAGAGGCCGAGGGACTGTGTGCGCGCGGCGGCCCGGTCGAGCAGGAGGTGGACGTCCGCCTGCCGGGTGGTGGGTCGGTCGTTGTACTGGTCCGGCGAGCTGACCGGGCGTCCGGTGGCGTGCAGGACTTCCATGACCTGGGCGCGGGCCCAGGCCGCGGTGTCCGGGGTGCCGTAGCCGTGGACGAGGACGGCGGCCTGGGCGCCGAGGAGGCAGACCCGGCCGGCGGAGTCCCACAGCGCGCCCTGGAGCCAGCCGAAGGCGGAGATGTAGCGGGAGGCGAGCCGGAGGTGGTCGGCCACGGTCACCGGGACCGGGCGGGCGGGGCGGTGGGCGAGGCGGTCCAGCAGGGTCGGGCGGGGCACGGGGAAGCCGGAGTTCCAGGGCTGGACCGTGGAGCCGAGCGGGCAGACGTACGGCACGGCCGGCGTTGCGGTGGTGGCCAGTTGGGCGAGGTAGCGCTCGATCTCGGCGACCAGGGCGGCGCCCTCGGGTGTGAGCGCGAGGGAGCGAGGCAGCAGGAGGGCGGTGCTCACGGCTTGTCCCGCTGGGTGTCGTTGACGACCTGGACGCCGGTGCGCGCGGTGCCGTCGATCAGCGGGGCGACGAAGGTGTCGGCGAGGTAGAAGCCGAAGAGGCCGATCACGACGGCGACCCAGAGCCGGACGCCGAGGAAGCGGATGGCGGCCCACGCGGCGATGCCGAGAACGAGGACCACGGGCAGGGTGACGGACATGGCAGGGGGCTCCTGTCAGCGGACGGTGCAGCGGTGGGTGCGGGCGGCGATCTCGGCGGCGGCGCGCGAGTCGTACTCGGCGGAGAAGCCGCAGCGCGGGGAGGTGCAGACGGCGCTGTGTCTCTCCCGGCCGCGGCCGTCGTAGAAGGTGGCGACGTGGACCGGGCCGATGCGGATCACGTTGCGGGGGCGGATCGGGCGGGGCATGCGGGCCTCCTGTCGGATCAGGCGAGCTGGACGGCGATGGCGGACGCCAGCTGCGGCGGGACGCCGAGGCGGGCGCCCAGGGTGTCGGTGTCGATCGGCTCGCCGGTGCGGGCGCGGTGGTCGTCGGCGACCTTGCGGGCGTGGTCGACCAGCGCGGCGGGGAGAACGGGGCTCGGCGGTGCGGGGGCCGGCACCGGTGCGGGTGAGAGGCTGGGCAACTCCTCAGCGACGGGCAGCGGCGCGTCGTCGACGACGGCCGGGCTGGTGGCAGGCTCCCCGTTGCCGTGGGCCAGCAGGGTGCCGCCGAAGAACGCGAGGGCGGGCCAACCGGCGACGAGGATGCGGAGCCAGGTCGGGACGTTGCCGAGATCGAGCAGCCCGGCGGTGGTCACGTTCCGCCGAGCGAGGCGACCAGGGCGATGGCGAACCAGGTCCAGGCAGCGCGGGCCGGTTCGCCGGCGGCGCGGAGCATCCGCATCCTGCGCCACGCGGCGACGAGCAGCAGATCGACGGAGACCGGGTAGGCCCAGGCCTTCCAGTCGTGCTGCCCGGCCGCTGCGGCCAGGTCCTGCAGGTGGGCGAAGGAAAGGGCGCCGGCGATGGCGGCCTGGATCAGTACGGCGTCGGGGCGGGGCAGACGCACAGTCGGTCCCCTTCCGGGATTCGGACATGGCGGGGTAGGGACATGGCGCGATGCGCCGATGGGGGAGCGGGTGCGCTACTCGGCGGACGGGGCCGCGGCGAAGCGCGGCGGCGCCGAGGGCATCGGCGGGACGACCAGGACCGGCGGGACGACCGGCCGGAAGTGCTCCAGGCCCGCCAGCGTCGGAGTGCGGTACGCGTTGGCGTGGCAGATCTCGGCCGCGCGGGCGAGGGACAGGTCCGGAGTGCGGATTCGGGACCAGCCGCCCGAGGAGTCCCCGGCGACCGCGACACCCGGCATGTCCGGCGCGATCTGCGTCGCCTCCGGCGAGACGTCCGCGAGGCCCATCTCGGCCGTCGGGCGGTCGTTGACCCGGTGGACCACCCGGCCCGACAGTTGGGCGCGGAGCATGGTCGCGCCCTTGCCCAGTTCCGAGCCGAAGCGCTGACCGCACGCCTCCACGAAGATCCCGGCGCCCCGGCCGAGTTGAGCCAGTCGGATCAGCTGGGTGACCATGTGGTCCCGCCGTTCCTCGTCCTTGCGGGTGGCGACCATGAACAGCTCCGCCACCTCGTCCAGGAGGAGGACCACCGGCACCGGCCGCAGCTTCGGCGGTAGGCCCCAGATGTCCGAGGCGATCTCGTGCGAGGCCACTGACCCGGCGAGCCCCTGGCGGTCGCGGAGCAGGTCGTAGCGCTCCTCCATCACCTCCACCAGCGCGTCGAGCAGACCGCCGGCCGATTGCGGATCGGTGGCGAGCGCCGACAGCCGCGGAGCGAACGGGGCCTGTTCGACACCGCGCTTGCAGTCGATCCCGACCAGCGCCACGTCCAACCGGGCGAGTCCGCTGATCAGGTTGCGCATGTAGACGGACTTGCCGGACAGCGTGGTGCCGAGCGTGAGCGCGTGCGGCACGGCCAGGTAGTCGCGGACGAACGCCGTCCCGTCCTCCCTCATCGCCACCGGCACGGCCAGCGCCCCGGCCGGTCGACGGCGCGGCATCCGCACCCGCCTGAGCACGTCGAAGCCGGTCATCCGAAGCTCCACCACACCCGGGCGGACGACGATCACATGCACGCTGTGCACACCCCAGGCGTGCCGCAGCCGTTCCGCCGAAGCGGCGACGTCGGCCGGCTCCTGGCCCGGCGCCAGCCGGAGGCGGAGCCGCAGCCCGGTCGTGGTCGGGGGGGCCCGACGGATGCGCGGCGGGATCGGCCGGATCTCCCGGCGGCTGGTCGCCCGGGTCACCAGCACCCGCAGCCGCGAGGGCGGGACGGTCAGCCCGCAGGCGTCCATGGTGCTGCCGTAGGTCGCGGACAGCCGTGCCGCCGTGACCGGCAGACCGATCGCCGACCAGTACAGCGCCGGGGCCTTGGCCCGAGCGAGCGCGGCCCCACCCGCGACGGCGGCGACCGGAGCAGCAACCTCGGTGAGGAGCTGAACCCCCGAGGACACGGCCGTCAGCCCTGAACCGGAACGAGCGAGGTGACCGCCGCCGCGCGGAACGAGATCCCGTGCCGCTTCTGGCCGTTGAACTCGTTCTCCCAGTCCCGCGCCTTCAGCCCGGTCAGCGCGACCGGCATACCGACGCCCAGCCCGTCCGAGATCCCGGTCTCCGGCACGGACACGGTGTAGAGGTTGGCCTCACCGTCGCCCGCGATCGTCAGCCCGACGGTCATCATCCGGGCACCCGTCTCCTTGTCGACCGCGATCTCACCGGTCTGGCGGTTCACCACCTTCGGCGCCGGCGGGACGGCGACGAACACGAACGCGGTGGAGGTGTCGACCTTGAATACAACCATGGCTGCTTCTCCTCTAGAAGAGGTGATCTCCTGCACTCATGTACAGGAGTGATGAGTAGAAGAGTGACGTACTCCTGTACATGAGTCAACCCGCCGCGAGAAAGAATCCTGCGACGGGCCGAGGGAGTTGAACGAGCGTCAGTCGCGCGCGGCGAACCTGTAGTCCAAAACGAACTGGTCAGCGGCCATGACGGTGTCGCAGACCTCGACCACGCGGCCGGCCGCGGTGAGGGCGTCACGAACGAGGTGGATCACCGGCGAGCCGGGGCTCAGCGCCAGCGCGGCGGTCTCGGGCTTGGTCGCGAGCCGGGCCCGCACCGTCTCGACGAACTCCGCGAGGACGTGGCCGTGCTCCTCCAGCCGGGCGTAGATACCGCCGCCACCGGGGTTCTCGGCGAATACCTCGGGGATGTCCTTGACCACGTCCCACGGCAGGTACGACGTCGCTTCCTCGGTCGGCACCCCGTCGCGGAAGTACCGGCGCTTGTGGGCAAGTACCTGGGCGCCGGCGGGCACGTCCAGGCGCTCGGCGATCTCCGGGGGAGCTTCGGCGGGGCCGACGAACAGCACGGTCACGGACGGGACGCCGCCGGACACCTCGGCCTCAGCGAGGTAAGCGGCCTTTCCGGCGTTCCGGTGGGCCCGGCGGAACCGGTCCGAGGACTTCCGCTGCACCGGCGGCCGGGATCGGACGAAGGAGCCGCGGCCGTGGTGCGTCTCGATCAGCTGGGAGGTCCGCAGCTCCGCGATGGCCTTCCGGACGGTGCCGGAGGCGACGCCGTAGCGCTGCGTCAGCTCGGCCTCGCTGGGCACGGCCGCACCGGGGGCGAGCGTCCCCGATTTGATCTGGGCGGCGAGGTCGTCCGCGATCTGCAGGTACTTCGCCTTGGCCGAGGAGGCCACGTCGTCACTCGTCATAGTCCTGTAAGACTCCTATTCTCCTCTATATGAGTACCAGCCCCGTGCGAGAAGTTTCAACGCCGCTCCACTCCGTGTCCGTGGCGGGGGCGGTCGTGCGCGAGGACGGCCGGGTCCTGGCGATCCGCCGCGCTGACAACGGCACCTGGGAGCCACCGGGCGGAGTGCTGGAGCTGACGGAGACTGTCGAGGACGGCGTGCGCCGCGAGATCTTCGAGGAGACCGGCATCAAGGTGAGCGTCGAACGGCTCACCGGCGTCTACAAGAACGTGACGCGCGGGGTCGTCGCCCTGGTCTTCCGCTGCCATCCCGAAGGCGGCACCGAGCAACTCTCCGACGAGTCGACGGCGGTCGACTGGCTCACCCCGGCCGAGATCGAGGACCGCATGGGCGAGGTCTTCGCCGTGCGTGTGCTGGACGCCCTCCGGAGCGATGCGGTCCCGAGCATCCGGACCCACGACGGCCGGCAGTTGCTTGGGGAACAGGCTGCCAGCTGAGCCCTGACGGTCGTTAGAATTTTAACGATGAGGTGGGGTGCGGGAGGGAGTTGTTACGACTTTCTCTACTTCATCAAGGGCGCGCGCGGCGCGCCAGCGCGCGGCCCAGCCGCTCGCCGCCGCTCCTGTCTTCGCCCCGCTCCGGCGGCGGCCGGCCGCGCAGAGCGGCCAGGCGCCAGGGAGGCTGAGGTCAGAACCTGCGGGGGCTGGGGCGGGCGGCTCCGCGGTTTTACCCACCTCTCCGGACCGGGACCCGCGTCGAGCAAGACCGGGGGGCCACTCGGCCAAATTGCGGTCAGGCCCAAAAGCCCTGACCGAGTCGCAACAGCTTACGGCCCCCCGATCATGCTCGACCCCAGACCAGACAGGACAACGGCCAAAACCGCTCCACCGCCCTTGTTGCCGTGGTCCTGCAGCTACAGCGAATTTGTGGTTTGCCGACAGGCCAGAGAGCAGAATCGCCTCCAGAGGTCTGGCTTTAGCGACCTCACTTCCCTAAGTGGGGGAAGTTTTGACCCATCCCATTTGGAAAACCAAGATGCGAGCCCAAAGTCGTCATACTTTATAACCTTCACCATTGATCGGCGTAATTCGCTGGTGTCGCCATGGGTGGCGGCCGATTCAAACAGTTCTATATAATTCTCAACGGCCCGCCTTCGCCGCTCGGAGGTGGCTTCGTCATTTATCGGTCCAATCGTTTCTAGCGTGGCCTCGCCTATTTGATCGAAGGAATTCCCGTTAAAGCGTGGTGCTATTATCCCCGTATCGATGTCGAGTACGAGATGGCACCACGGGTCGGTTCTTGTGGGATCTACGAGTAGAGGCTGTCCGTTACTGTCAAGGGGAAACCTCGCCCCCTTGCTCCTGTTGCACTCGGGGCAGATGAGAATCAGGTTTGACCACCGAAATGCCAGCCGATAATCCAGTTTAATTGGATGAAAGTGATCGACGTCGGCCGATCGAGAGTCTACGCAATATGCGCATCTCTTCCTGGCTCCAGACATGTGTGCCAGAATCTGAACAACTCGACTTGCCGCGACTGTACCTCGGTACCTGTCCCACTCAGCGCGCGACTCATCGTAGTTTGAAACCTTCTTGCTCCGCTTATGTAGCTCAATTCGCGAAGCGATAGGAAGCGCCTCCCGTACTACACTTCTCATCGTGACCAGCCTTCAGATAAAGAGCTGGAGCTGCTCAAGTTCCCGCTGTTCCTCCGGAGCCAAATTTGCTCCTGCCATTTCCTTGGCCTTAAGCCTGGCTCGTCGTGTACGAGCTGTGACTGCTCGTGGGGATCGTGTGTTCCTAAGGCCAAAAGCGGGAGTCAGGAGGATTTCGTCAGGCTTTCCGGCGATCACCTTGACATAGTCCTCGTCGGCAAGCATGAATGGCTGCCCATGGCCGGGCTGAGGGATGTGATAGATGCGACCATTGTCGGCAGCCTGGCATACCAATGGGCTATGCGTGGTGACAATGAACTGAACAAGAGGGAAGTGCTGCTTAAGCCAGAATCCAATCTCTCGCTGCCATGCCGGGTGGAGATGTGAATCCACTTCGTCAATCACAACTACGCCCGGGCGATTGACATAATGAACCCCATCCTCATTCATTCTCACGATGTCGGATGGACCATAAACTTCAACCATGTGCCTGAAGATATCAATTAGCATGGCTAGGGCGGATCGATATCCCTCGCTCATGTCAGAAAGTGGCATTCTCCGATTTGCGAAATCCGTCAGCCATATGCCGTCGGAGTTTACCTCGTCAATTTGAACCCCCTCGCGGAGGAAGTTGTCTCCAAGGATTTTTAGGAGATTGGCAAGGGTGATGCTCTCGACGCTTTCAGTGTTTTTCGCTTCGAGCTTTTTGTAGTTGAGCTGCTTTACCCACTGCTCGCATTCGCTGAGCGTTGCATCTTCCTTGAAAAGGGTTGCAAATCGCGGGATTCGCCCGGGGATTACCATGAGGCGCTGTGCCTCCGGAGAGCTTCCGTAAAGCCTCCTGAAAGGGCCGTATCCGAGCGTAAACCATCCGGCTGTTCCGGGTGCCCAAGGGCCGTTGACTGCGCCTTTTTTCTTGTTTCGGAAGACGTCGGCGGGCGACATTGTCCAAGCGTTGTGCTCCCGCTCGAATTCGACCTCAGCCCAGAAAGTGCTCTGGATGGGAAATCCGCCTTTGGAGCTCTTGTCATATTCGTGATTTGGCTTGATCTCAAGTGAAATTGTGCCTGAGCTGAAACCTTCGGTCACCCACCCGCGAAGATCTGGGATCAAAGCCCTGGCATCACTGGGTCCGAGGAGGGAGAGCGCGATGGACTTCAGGAGGGCGGTTTTTCCTGATCCGTTATCTCCAGTGATAACGCACCATCCTGCATATTTTTCGCCATCTTCGCAGAAATCAAGATCGGCGTGCTCGAATCCCTTGATGTTCTTCAGTACTAGGCGCTTGATATACATCGATCACCTGTCAAGTCACATGGGGCAGCATTTGCTCGGCGCGGGCGAAGCCGCAGGCTCATCCTCTCGCAGCGCCATGAGCACAGTCCAGAACCCTCGCGGCCACGCTGTGCTGAGCGCATGACGCTTGGTGTGCTTCGCCGGGTGAGGGGCCTCTGAGGTGTGCCTTCCTGACCGAGGTCTCGGAGAGACAGCTTTATGGGCCTCAGCTGGGTCTACGTGTCGCCTGTCGCAGTTGCCGGCTGCTGCAGCCAGGATGTCTGCCGTAGCCCCGCAAGACACTCACCTTGGTTGGACTAGGTCACCGCAGTTCCCCCGAAGCCAGTCGAGTTGCGGGTAAGTCGGTCGCGACGGTCGACAACATGGCTCGCGGGCCGTGTGCCACAGGCGTGCCAGATCGGGAGGTACATGGCAGTCAGCCGCGGGCGCCGGTGGTGCGGTGACTGGGGAACTGGCAGGCCAGGTGCGGCGCAGGTCAGGGAAGGTGGCGCACGCTAAGGCTTACAAAGCAGATGTCGGCGGTTCGAAACCGTCCGCGCCCACCGTACAGAGGCCCCCAGTCGATCTCGGCTGGGGGCCTCTGGCATGCTCGGCTGACTGCAACCCGGGTCCGCCGGCGCCGGTCTCAGCTGGATAGCGCATCGGTTGGCCTATCCAATGGCACGCCGCATGGTCCAAGGTGGGTGGACGATCTTCGGGTGAGCCATCCCGATCATCGTTGGGGCCAGGGCTGATCATGGGTGCTTTCGAACGAGCATGGCACGGTTCAAGAAGCTGGCGGCGCTGGACAAGGGCGGTCAAGGTGTTGTCTGGAAGGCGGAGGCCGTTGGCCGTAGCGAGGGCTTGGTTGCCCTGAAGTACTTGGCCTACGAGCCGGGTTCGTCCCGTGAGGAGCGCGCGAAACAGAAGAAACGTTTCTTGCGTGAAGTGGACAGTCAGAGCGGACTGAGTCACGAGGGAATCATGCCCGTGCTCGCCTGCGCGACCAATGCGGCTCCGCCCTGGTACGCCATGCCGTTGGCCGATGGCTCGTTGCAGAAGTGCCTGGAGGGCCCGCCGAGGCCCGTGTCCTGGGTCGTGTCGGTGATGAACGAGGTGCTGGCCGCGGTCGAGCACGCGCACGAGAACGGCGTGGTGCACAGGGACCTGAAGCCCAACAACATCCTGTCGCTCGACGGAAAGTGGATGGTGTCCGATTTCGGCCTCTGCCGTCGAATCGATTCGAAGAGTGCGGTCATCACCGAGAAGAACCGGCTCGTCGGGACCGTCGCCTATGCGGCGCCGGAACAGTACGACGATGCGCACGGGGCGACCTTCGCCGCCGACATATTCTCCTTGACGAAGATCCTCATTCACCTCCTCACCTGGCAGCTCCCCTACCCGTACGCTCGGATCGAGGAGACCCCGGAGAAGCTGCACGGATTTCTATGCCGGGGTATTGCGGAGTACCCGGAGCATCGCCCACAGACCGTGGCGGAGTTTCGAGCCGGCCTGGCCGCATTGCTCACCGACTGACGAGGCAAGGAGAAGGCGTGACCTCAATGTTCAAGGAAGACCCGGTTTTCAAGACGAACCCCGAGACCGTCGGGTCGCTTATCCGCTCGATACACGACGGATCGCTCGCGCTCCCCAATTTCCAGCGGAGCTTCGTCTGGGAGCCGAAGCGGACCGTCGAGCTCATCAAGTCCATCATCCTGCGCTACCCGGCCGGAACGCTGCTGACCTGGGAGCAGAGCTCCTCCCACAGGTTCGACTCGCGGCCCTTCGAGGAGGCTCCGGAGAGCAACGGGATCGAGCCGCGCCGGCTAGTGCTCGACGGGCAGCAGCGGTTGACCTCGCTCTACCACGCCCTCTCCGGGAAGGGCGAGTACCAGTTCTTCATCAAGGTGTGGCCGTTCATCGATGAGAGCAACTACAGCTTGCGGCCCCTCGAAGAAGTGGAACTCGAAACCGCCATCGTGGCGTACGACACCCGCGGCAGGCTGAGGTTCAACCCGCTGGACGAGGAATGGCAGCTGGCGAACGGGACCTTTCCCCTCTCGAGCTTTCACGAGCTTAGGAAGTCTTTCAGAGCCCTCTCCCGCGCCGTGGTTGAGGACAGGGAGCGGCAGGACCTCCTGGAGGAGACGCTGCACCAGCTGCGGGAGGGATACCTGCAGCCCCTCGAGTCCTATCCGTTCCCCGTTGTCGACCTCCCGGAGAGTACCTCCCTGCTCGCGGTCTGCAACATCTTCGAGACTCTCAACAAGACGGCGAAACCGCTCGGGGCGTTCGAACTCCTCACTGCCAAGTTCTATCCGTCCGGCGCCCGCTTGCGCGAGTGGTGGGAGCGTGGGCAGGAGGAGCACCCGATCCTGGTCGAATTCGATGTCGATCCCTACAACCTCCTCCAGGCGATCTCGCTGCAGGCCCGCGGGTCAGCCCAACGCGCCGACATCCTGGGCAAGTTGACGTCTGACGAGTTGAAGCAGTTCTGGGACGATTCCATCACGGCGGCCGCTGATGTGCTGGACGTGCTCAAGCGCGAGTGCGGCGTGATATCGCCCCAGTGGCTGCCGTACGGGATGCTGCTCGTGCCGATGGCGGCCATCTGGTCAGAGCTGCGTAGCCTGCGTCCTCAGCAACAGGCTCGGGCGCGCGAGAGACTGCTCCAGTACTACTGGTGTTCCGTCTTCACAAAGAACTTCGACCAGGGTGCCAATAGTCAGGTCGGTGCGGACTACAAGCTGCTCAAGGATTGGGTGGTCGACCCGAGCGCCCAGGAGCCGGAGGCCGTGAAGGACTTCGACCTCACGGACGCCGATCTGTTGAGTGCCCGGGCGAATCGGAAGGCGCTCTACCGCGGAGTGATGTCCCTCCTCGTTCAGCGCGGGGCCAAGGACTTCCAGTCGGCCCAGGCGGTCTCCAACATCCGACTGTCCGAGGCGAAGCTGGAAACCGTCCAGGTCTTCCCGAAGGTGTGGCTGCAGCGCAACGCCAGCGAGCCCAGCGCGGATCTCATCCTCAACAGGATCATGGTGGACGGTGAGACGCGCCGGTCCATCAAGGGCCGTTCGATCCAGGAATACGTGGAGGCCCAGGACGCCACGGCTCAGAAGAGGCTCCTGGAGACGCTGGAGTCGCACCTGGTGAACGTGGAGGAGGGGTACGGGTTCCGCAGCGCTGACTACGCGGACTTCCTGCAGGAGCGACTTTCTCTCGTCCTTGAGGCGGTCGAAGACGTGACCGGACAGTCGGTCGTGATGGATTCGGAGGTCGGCGAACCGTGAGGCCGAGGCGCGGCCAGGTCAGCTGCGGTTGGAGCTGCAACTGCGGTTGAAGCTGCGGCGTCCAGTCGGGCGGGGCCGGTTCGCGCGGTGATCCTTGCGAACCGGCCCCTCGTACCTGGCGGGGTGGGGTTGGTCGTCCTCAGGACGTCGAGTTGGCGAGTGCCGTGTTGTGGAGGAACTGGGCTGTCTTCTTGAGCTCCCGGCGCAGCTCTTCCTGGTGCTGTCCGTAGGTCTTGAGAGCGTGGCAGTTGGGGCACAGCGCGATCATGTTCGACGGTACGTCTGGGCCGCCTTTGCTCAGGTCGTGGACGTGGTCGACCTGCAGGATCGGCTCGCCGGCCGTGGTGAGCTCCGTCGGGTGGCCGGCGCAGCGGGGGTTCTCGCAGCGGCCGCCGCTCCGGCGTATCACCGCTGCTCGGGCACTCGTGTTGCGCACGTGGCGGTCGACCTTGGAGGGGCGCTTGGCCCCTTTTCGCCGGGTGCTGTGGGACTCCGCGGCAGCGGTCAGACGGCGGTACGCGTCCGCATCGCTCTCGTCGGTGCGCCGAGCAGTTGAGTCGACGTCTCCTGGCTGGTACTCCGTCGTCTCGTCGTAGAGTTCCCCAGTGTCGTTGGCAAGAGCTTCCTCGACGTCGTGCGGCCACGTTGCGCGCAGCGGGGAGGGCACGGGCGCGAGGATCCAGACGAATTCGCGGCGCCATTCCTTGTCCACTCCCTGCCCCCAGCGGAGTCGGCGCTGGACGACCACGGCCCACGTCTCGAAGCTGAAGTCGCCTTCGAGGGGCTTGTGCCAGTAGCGGAGCGGGCGCTGAGCGGTCTGGTGCTCAGCCAGGGCCTTGTTCCCGTCGACGAGTCGTTGATCGCCCTTCAGGCCGTCGCCGACGTAGGCGATCCAGTCGGAGTCGACGAGGCGGCCGTCGGCGTAGGGACCCTTGTCCTTGGAGAAGGTGCTGAGGATGCCATCGCCGAGGCTGCCGATGCCGGCCATCCGTTGTCCGCCGTAGGAGTGCCAGATGGCTTCGCGCTTCTCGAACTTCTCCCCGATGAGTGGCCGGAGAGAGTCGGCCCACCGGTTGGTGAGGAGCCCGTGCAGGCCGAGGTCTTCCAGGAACTCCTCCGGTAGCGGGTAGAAGTACCGCAGGATGAGCCCTGCTGCGGCTTCTGCAGCCACCTCGGGCTGGGCCGTGATCAGCTGGTGATCCGCCTCTGGGAGGCCTGCTTTGGGGTTGAGCCGGTCGAGCACGCCGAGGGTCAGGCGACGGCGCTTGGACCGGCTGGCTTCCTCGTGGGATTCGGTCTGTTCGATCTCCCACAAGTCGTCGCCGACGAGCGCCGCGAATGGGACATGGGCGGCCCGTGCGCCGTTCCCAACCTCGCCGTACTTCTCCAGGAGTGGGGCAAACGCGGCGCGCGTCTCCGTCCACGACCGCTCACGGGGGGCGCCGGCCAGTGCTTGACCGATGGCCCACAGGACCAACAGCGGGCGGTGCGAAGGCGGCTCGTTCTTGCGGGTGGTCGGTCGGAGGCTCCCGACGCGCCGGAGGAACGTCCTGGGAGGCTTCGACAGGACGAAGCCTTCGCGCTCCAGCCAGTTCAGCGCCTGCGCCCGATCACCGCTGAACTGGCCCTGCTTGAGCGCCTCTCCACAGTCGAAGAGGTGGGCCACTCCGGCGATGGCCTTGGAGTCGTAGTGGCGGCCCTCGTGAACGAGTAGATGAGGCGAAACGGCGCGGTATCCGTAGGTGGTGCGGAAGAGTTCCTCCCCGAGCCGGTCGTGTTCTGCGATCGCCTGCAGGATGCCTGAGCGCGTGATGCCACCGATCTCCATGAGGGAACGGTAGAGCACCCCAGTGACACTGCCCCGTATCGATCGGGTACCTCGGCCCCCGCTGGACCTCGTTGGACCTCGTCCGAGCGGGGGCGGCGGGTGGCGGGGCCGGGGGCGGCGGGCGAGGATCGGGGGGACCGGTCGGACCCCTGAGAGCGGTGGGCGGATGGCTGAGCAGGTCGGGGGATCGCGGGCGGAGCTCTCCTCGCGCCTGAACTGGCTGCGGGCGGCCGTGCTCGGGGCCAATGACGGCGTGGTGTCGACGGCCGGTCTGGTGACGGGTGTGGCGGGCGCGGCGGGTTCCCGGACGGCGCTGCTCGCGGCCGGGGTGGCCGGGCTGCTGGCGGGGGCGATGTCGATGGCGGCGGGCGAGTACGTCTCGGTCAGCACCCAACGGGACACCGAGCGGGCCGCGTTGGCGCAGGAGCGGCGGGAGCTCGCGGAGGACCCGGAGGGGGAGCTCGACGAGCTCACCGACTACTACCGGGGCAGTGGCCTGGAGGACGACCTGGCCCGGGAGGTGGCGACGGCGCTCACCGAGCGGGACGCGCTGGCCGCCCACGCGCAGACCGAACTCGGCATCGACCCGGACGTGTTGACCAACCCCTGGGAGGCGGCGCTGGCCAGCGCGGCGGCGTTCACGCTGGGGGCGCTGGTGCCGCTGCTGGCGGTGCTGCTGCCGCCGGAGTCGTGGCGGCTGCTGGTCACGGCGGTGGCGGTGGTGGCCGCACTGACCCTGTCGGGCTGGGCGAGCGCGCGGCTGGGCGGGGCCGGTCCGGCCCGGGCGGTCCTGCGCAACGTCGTGGGCGGGCTGCTGGCGATGGCGGTGACGTACAGCGGTGGTGTGCTGCTGGAGCAGGTCACCGGGTGAACGCGGACGCCTGGCCGTACGACCGGGGAAGCAGGTCGCGGAGGACGCGGACACCTGGCCGTACGACCGGGGGAGCAGGCCGCTCGACAGGCGAGCCGGTGCGGCCTGTGTTTGTGTGGCTGCAAACCGCTTGGGAGAGGTGAACCGCCGTGACCATGCCCCCGTTCGGATCGAACGATCCGTTCTCCGACCTGCTCAGCCGGTTCTTCGGGATGAGCCCGATGGCGTCCCCGCCCGCCGTGCAGCGGGTGCCGATCGGGCGGCTGCTCAGCGAGTCCTCGCAGGAACTGCTCGCGCTGGCCGCGCAGCGGGCCGCCGAGGACGGCTCCAGCGACCTCGACACCGCGCACCTGGCCTGGGCGGCCACCCGGGTGGACCCCTCGCGCCGGATGCTGGAACGGGCCGGCATCGACCCGGACCGGCTCTCCGGCGACCTGGAGCACGCCCTGCCGACCGGCACCTCCGACACGGTGGACGGCCAGCCGGCGCTCACCCCCTCGGCCAAGCGCGCGCTGCTCGCCGCGCACGCCCGCTCGCAGGCGGTCGGCGCCTCGTACATCGGCCCGGAGCACATCCTCGGCGCGCTGCTCGACCAGGAGCGCTCGGGCGCCGGGGTGGCGCTGCGCAACGCGGCGCCCTCGCAGGAGGCGCTGAAGTCGGTGCTGGAGGGGCGCGGCACCGGCGGCGAGCGCAGCAGCACGGGCGCGCACCCGAGCGAGACGCCGACGCTGGACGAGTACGGGCGCGACCTCACCGAGGAGGCGCGCTCGGGTCGGCTGGACCCGGTGGTCGGGCGGGCCGAGGAGATCGAGCAGACCGTCGAGATCCTCTCCCGGCGGACCAAGAACAACCCGGTGCTGATCGGCGAGCCGGGCGTCGGCAAGACCGCGATCGTCGAGGGCCTGGCCCAGCGGATCGTCTCCGGGGACGTGCCGCAGAGCCTCCGGGAGAAGCGGGTGGTCACCCTCGACCTGACCGCGCTGGTGGCCGGCTCCAAGTACCGGGGCGAGTTCGAGGAGCGGCTGAAGAACGTGATCGACGAGGTCACCGCGGCCGAGAAGAGCGTGATCCTGTTCCTGGACGAGCTGCACACCGTGGTCGGCGCGGGTGGCGGCGGCGAGGGCTCGATGGACGCCGGCAACATCCTCAAACCGGCGCTCGCGCGCGGTGAGTTGAGCGTGGTCGGCGCGACCACCCTGGACGAGTACCGCAAGCACGTGGAGAAGGACGCCGCGCTGGAGCGCCGCTTCCAGCCGGTGCTGGTGCCCGAGCCGAGCGTCGAGGAGACGATCGAGATCCTCCACGGGCTGCGCGACGCGTACGAGGCCCACCACCAGGTGCGGTTCACCGACGAGGCGCTGGACGCGGCGGCCGCGCTCTCGGACCGGTACGTCAGCGACCGCTTCCTGCCCGACAAGGCGATCGACCTGCTGGACCAGGCCGGTGCCCGGGTCCGGCTGCGCAGCCTGAGCGGCTCCACCGAGGCGTCCGCGGTGCAGGACCGGATCACCAAGCTGAAGCGCGAGCTGGACGAGGCCGTCGCGGACGAGGAGTTCGTCCGGGCCGCCAACCTGAAGACCGAGCTGCGGCAGACCGAGGACGAGCTGGCGGCGACCGCCGAGGCCCGCGAGGAGGTCGTCGACGTGACGGCCGACGACATCGCGCAGGTGCTCTCCTCCCGGACCGGCATCCCGGTCGCGGAGCTGAACGCGACCGAGAAGGAGCGGCTGCTCAAGCTGGAGGAGCACCTGCACGAGAAGGTGATCGGCCAGGACGAGGCGGTCACCGCCGTCGCCCAGGCGGTGCGCCGCGGCCGGGCCGGGATGGGCGACCCGGAGCGGCCGACCGGCTCCTTCCTCTTCCTCGGGCCGACCGGCGTCGGCAAGACCGAGCTGGCGAAGGCGCTGGCGGCGCTGCTGTTCGGCGACCCGGACCGGATGATCCGCTTCGACATGAGCGAGTTCCAGGAGAAGCACACCGTCTCCCGGCTGGTCGGCTCCCCGCCCGGGTACGTCGGCTACGAGGAGGCGGGGCAGCTGACCGAGGCGGTGCGCCGCAAGCCGTACAGCGTGCTGCTCTTCGACGAGGTGGAGAAGGCCCACCCGGACGTCTTCAACCTGCTGCTCCAGGTGTTGGACGACGGGCGGCTGACCGACTCCCAGGGGCGTACGGTCGACTTCCGCAACACCGTGGTGATCATGACCAGCAACATCGGCTCGCAGCGGATCCTGGACCACGCGGGGAACCTGGACGCCCGGAGCGGAGCTCCTGATGCAGCACTGCGCGACGACCTGATGCGCGACCTGCGCCGGCAGTTCCGGCCGGAGTTCCTCAACCGGATCGACGAGGTGATCGTCTTCCACGCGCTCACCCGCAAGGACCTGCTGTCGGTGGTGGACCTGCTGCTGGAGCGCAGCCGGCGCCGGCTGCGGGCCCAGGACGTCCGGCTGGACGTCACCGAGGCGGCCAAGGAGTACCTGGTCAACCGGGGCTACCAGCCGGAGTTCGGGGCCCGGCCGCTGCGCCGGACGATCCAGTCGGAGCTGGACAACCGGATCTCCAACCTGCTGCTGGACGGGTCGGTGCGGGAGGGGGACACGCTGATCGCGGACGTGAGCGACGGGGAGCTGGTGGTCACGCTGGCACGGCCGGAGGCGTCGGCGACCTTCGACGAGGCGGAGGCGAAGGCCCAGGCCCGGGCTTCCGGGGCTGCCGCGGAGGGCTGACGGCAGACCGGGGCGGCGTCTTCGCGGTGCGTCTCCGGTGCGGGCGCCTCCACGCGTAGGCGTTTCCAGGTTCGGGCGTACTCCAGCGGGAGTACGCCCGAACGCCACGGGTGGAGGACGCGGGGGGACGGGGCGCGGGTCTAGCTTGTGGGCATGATGCCGCCCACGTCCCCGCCGCCCGAGCCGCCCTCGGCGGAGCAGTCACCGGAGGAGCCGCCCGAGCCGTGGCGCCCGCCGTGGGTGCGCGCGGCCAAGGCGGGCTTCCCGCTCGGCGTGGCGGCGGCGGTCGCGGTGCTCCAGGTGGTCGGCTCGACCTTCGCCGCGCACAACCAGCACGGACGGGTCCCGCTGGACGCCTTCGGCTACCTGCTGCTGCTGCTCGGGCCGGCCCTGCTGGTGCTGCGCGACCGCCGGCCGGTCGCGGTGGTGGTCGGCACCTCGGTGGTCACCGCCGGTTACCTGGCCGGCGGGTACCCGTACGGGCCGGCCTTCGTGAGCTGGCTGATCGCTTGCTGCGCGGCGATCGGCTCCGGGCACCGCCGGGCGGCCTGGGCCTGCGTGGGCGGGGTCTACCTGGTGCACCTGCTGAACACCTTCGTGCTGCCGGAGGGCTGGCAGCGCGCGGCCCCGCCGTCCGGCAGCGTCTGGCTGCAGGAGCTCGGGCTGCTGGCCTGGCTGCTGCTGGTGATGGCGGGGGGCGAGCTGGTCAGGTTCCGGCGCGAGCGGATCGCCGCCCACCGGGCCTACCGGCAGCAGCTGGAGGAGCGCCGGGCCAACGAGGAACGGCTCAGGATGGCCCGGGAGTTGCACGACATCCTGGCGCACAGCCTGTCGCTGATCAACATCCAGGCGGGGGTCGCGCTGGCGCTGCTCGACCGGCGGCCGGAGGAGGCCCGCGGCGCGCTGGTCACCATCAAGTCGACCAGCAAGGAGGCGCTCGGCGAGGTCCGCCAGGTGCTCGCCACGCTGCGCGGGCCCGGGGCGGCGCCGCGCGGGCCGGCCCCGGGTCTGGACCGGCTGGACGAACTCACCGAACAGGCGGCCCGGGTGGGCCTGGAGGCGGAGGTGCAGGAGCGCGGCGCGCGCCGCGCGCTGTCCGCGACCGTCGACCTCGCCGCCTTCCGGATCGTCCAGGAGGCGCTCACCAACGTGGTGCGGCACTCGGTGGCCCGGCAGGCGGTCGTGGTGCTGGACTGGACGGACCCGGCCGTGCTGGTGGTCCGGGTGGAGGACCCGGGGCCCGCGGTGCTCGGTGACGCGGGCGGGTCGGGCAGCGGGCTGGTCGGGATGCGGGAACGCGCGGCCGCGTTCGGTGGCACCATCACCGCGGGGCCGCTGCCCGGCGGCGGCTTCCGGGTCCGGGCGGAGCTGCCGACACCGAAGGCGGAGAGCGATTGATTCGGGTACTGCTGGCGGATGACCAACTGCTGGTCAGGGCGGGCTTCCGGGCCCTGCTGGACCTCCAGGACGACCTCACGGTGGTCGGCGAGGCGGACGACGGCGAGGCCGCGCTGCGGCTCGCCCGCGAACTCGTGCCGGACGTCGTGCTGATGGACATCCGGATGCCGCGGATGGACGGGCTGGAGGCGACCAGGAGGATCGCCGAGGACCCGGCGCTGTCCTCCGTACGGGTGGTCGTGCTGACCACCTTCGAGCTGGACGAGTACGTCTTCGAGGCGCTGCGCTCGGGCGCGGCGGGCTTCCTGGTCAAGGACACCGAGCCGGCCGACCTGCTGCGGGCGATCCGGGTCGCCGTCGCGGGGGACGCGCTGCTCTCGCCGGGGGTCACCAGGCGGCTGATCGGCGAGTTCGCCGCCCGGTCGAAGGCGCCCGAGGCGGTGCCGGAGGGGCTCGCGGACATCTCGATGCTGACCGAGCGGGAGCGCGAGGTGGTGGCGCTGGTCGGGATGGGGCTGTCCAACGAGGAGATCGCCCGGCGGCTGGTGGTCAGTCCGTTGACGGCGAAGACGCACGTCAGCCGGGCGATGGTGAAGCTCGGCGTGCGGGACCGGGCGCAACTGGTGGTGCTGGCCTACGAGTCGGGGCTGGTGCGGCCGGGCTGGCTGGGCTGAGCGGCCCCGGCCCGGTCGCGCCCTCGCAGCAGGCCTGCTCCCGCCGCGGCGTGTCGCGGACGGCCCCTACTCTCCCGGGAGTATCCCAACTGCCGCTGCTGGTAGGACGCGTGATGAGACTCCGCGGAGGGACGCTCTAGGCACCTCGGGAACCGCCCGAGGTCCTGGAGGCCCACCACCGAGGAGTTGAACCACCATGTACACCCAGCTGGCCGACTGGCCCGGCCCCGGCCCGTGGATCCTGCTGATCCCCCTGGTCTGGATCGCCGTGGCGGTCCTGGTGATCGCGGTGCTGCGCCGCACGGTCTGGCGTCGGCACGGCTGCGGGTTCGGGGCCGGGGGCGGGACGGGAGCCGTGGCGGAGCATCCGCTGGCCGTCCTGGGCCGCCGCTACGCGGAGGGCGACATCGACGCCGAGGAGTACCGCGCCAAGCGCGCCGTGCTCAGCGAGCCGCCGCGCGGCGACGCCGAGGGAGGTGGCGCCAGGTGACCACCCTCGACGTCGTACGGGGCGCCGCCGCCCGGGTCGCCGACGCCGTGAAGATCTACGGCGTCGGCGGCACCGAGGTCCGGGCGCTGGACCATGTGACGGTGGAGTTCCCGGCCGGGCGGTTCACCGCGATCATGGGCCCGTCCGGATCGGGCAAGTCCACCCTGATGCACTGCGCGGCCGGGCTGGACACGCTCACCGCCGGCAGCGCCTGGATCGGCGACACCGAGCTCGGCCCGCTCGGCGACCGGCGGCTCACCCTGCTGCGCCGGGAGCGGATCGGCTTCGTGTTCCAGGCCTTCAACCTGGTGCCCACGCTCACCGTCCTGGAGAACATCACCCTCCCGCTCGACCTGGCCGGGGCCGCCCCCGACCGGGCCTGGCTGGAGACGCTGGTCGCGGTGGTGGGCCTGGGAGACCGGCTGCGGCACCGACCGAGCGAGCTCTCCGGCGGCCAGCAGCAGCGGGTCGCGGTGGCCCGGGCGCTGGCCGGGCGGCCCCGGGTGGTCTTCGCCGACGAGCCGACCGGCAACCTCGACTCCCGCAGCGGCGGCGAGGTCCTCGGCCTGCTGCGCCGGGCGGTGGACGAGATGGGCCAGGCCGTGGTCATGGTCACCCACGACCCGACGGCCGCCGGCTGGGCCGACGAGGCGCTCTTCCTCGCCGACGGACGGCTGGTGGACCGCATGCGGCAGCCCACCTCCGCCCTGGTGCTGGACCGGATGAAGGCCTTCGAACGGGGGCGGGCATGAACGCCGTCCCCCTCCGGCTCAGCCTGCGCTCGCTGCGCGCCCACCAGCGGCGGTTGGCCGGCACCCTCCTCTCCATCCTGCTCGGGGTGAGCTTCCTGACCGGCACGATGGTGCTCGGCGACACCCTGCGGGCCAACTTCGACACCCTCTTCGCCGACGCCAACGCCGGCACCGACGTGGTGGTCCGCAGCGCCGACGTGCTGGACGCGGCGGGCACGGCCGGCGGGGTGCGGGCACCGGTGGCGGCCGCGCTCGCCGACCGGCTGCGCACGGTGCCGGGGGTGGCGGCCGCCGAGCCGTCCGTCCAGGGCGCGGGCCAGCTCATCGGGAGCGACGGCAAGCCGATCGGCGGTCAGGGCCCGCCCACCCTGGCGGGCAACTGGCTGGCCGACGGCCGGCTCAACCCGTACCGGCTGGCCGAGGGCCGGGCACCGGCCTCCCCGGGCGAGGTCGTGGTGAACCGGGGTGCGGCGAGGACGGGCGGGCTGCACCTCGGCTCGACCACCGTGCTGCGCACCCCCGATCCGGTGCCGGTCACCGTCGTCGGCATCGCCACCTTCGGGGCGGACGCGGACGGCATGGGGCCGAGCACCTTCACCGCGATGACCTTCGCGGACGCCGAGCGGTACCTCACCCCCAAGGGCGAGGGCCAGGCCAGCTCGATCCAGGTCCGCGCGGCGGGCGGGGTCTCCCAGCGGGAGCTGGTCGACCGGATAGCCCCGCAGCTGCCCGCCGGCGTCCAGGCGATCACCGGTGCGGCGGCCACCCAGGAGTCCACCCAGCTGCTGTCCGGGCGGTTCCTGACCATGTTCACCACGCTGCTGCTGGTCTTCGCCGGGATCGCCCTGCTGGTGGCGACGTTCACCATCCACAACACCTTCGCCATCGTGGTCGCCCAGCGGACCAGGGAGAACGCGCTGCTCCGGGCGCTCGGCGCGGTGCGCGGCCAGGTACTCGGAGCGACCTTGGCGGAGGCGCTGGCGGTCGGCCTGCTGGCCTCGCTCGGCGGGCTGCTGGGCGGGATCGGGGTGGCCGCCGGGCTCAAGGCGCTGTTCTCCGCGCTCGGCTTCGCCCTGCCGACCGGCGGCATGGTGATCAGCACGGCCGCCGTCCTGCTGCCGCTGCTGGTCGGCACGCTGGTCGCGGTGGGCTCCGCGCTGCTGCCGGCCGTCCGGGCCGGGCGGACGGCTCCGCTCGCGGCCCTGCGGGAGACCGGCGTCGACCGGGCGGCGCAGGGGCGTTCGGGCACCGTCCGGGTGGTGCTGGGCGGTCTGCTGCTGGTCGGGGGCGTGCCGGTGGCCGTCCTCGGTGCGATCGACGGCCCGTCCGTGCTGCTGACGGCCGTCGGGGCGCTCGCGGTGCTGGCCGGCACGGTGGTGCTCGGCCCGGTCGCCGCCGCCCTCGCGGTACGGACGCTGGGCGCGCCGCTGCCCAGGCTGCGCGGAGTCTCCGGGGTGCTCGCCCGGCGCAACGCCGCCCGCAACCCGCGGCGGACGGCGGCCACCGCGAGCGCGCTGATGATCGGGGTCGCGGTGGTCACGCTGTTCACCGTCTTCGGCGCCTCGATCAAGGCCACCCTGGACTCCACGGTGAGCAGGTCCTTCGCCGGGGACCTCGCCGTCACCAGCGCCTCGTTCGGAGCCGGCGGCAGCGGGATCAGTCCCAAGGTGGCGGACACCCTGGCCGGCCTGCCCGAGGTCCGGCAGGCCGTCGGGCTCGGCCGGGGCGTGGCCCGGATCGACGGGCACGGCCGGACGCTGGACGTGACGGATCCGGCCCGGCTGTCCGGGATCGTCGACCTCGGCCGGGTGGACGGCTCCCTGGCCGCGCTCGGCACGGACGGGCTGGCGGTCTCCCGCAGCGAGGCGCAGCAGCACGGCTGGCGGCTCGGGCAGTCCGTCACCGTGGGTTTCGCCGACGGTGCGAGCGGACCGTTCACCATCCGGGCCCTGTACGAGGGCGGCAGCCTGGCCGGCGACTACCTGATGACCCGGCAGGCTTGGGCCCCGCACCGGGGGCAGGACGCGGACACCATGGTCGCGGTCGGACTGCGGGAGGGCGTCCCGGCCGCCGCGGGCAAGACGGCGGTGGAACGGGCGCTGGTCCCGTTCGGCAATCCGCAGGTGCAGGACCGCGCCGAGTACGCGAAGAGCGCGGCCGCCGGCGTGGACACGATGCTCTCGGTCGTCTACGCGCTGCTGGCGCTGGCGGTGCTGATCGCGCTGCTGGGCATCGCCAACACCTTGACGCTGGCGGTGCACGAGCGGACGAGGGAGCTGGGGCTGCTGCGGGCGGTCGGCCAGACCAGGGCTCAGCTGCGCGGCATGGTGCGCTGGGAGTCGGTGCTGGTGGCGGCCTTCGGGACGGTCGGCGGGCTGGGGCTCGGAGCCTTCCTCGGCTGGGCGTTGGTGCGTGCCTCGGACAGCGCGGGGACGGGGTCGTTCGCGATACCGCCGCTGCAGCTGGCCGTGGTCCTGGCGGCCGGGTTGCTGGCGGGCGCGGTGGCCGGACTCCGCCCGGCGGGCCGGGCGGCGCGGCTGGACGTCCTGCGGGCGATCGCGACGGAGTAGGAGGTGGTGGAAGGGGATGTGACTGATCGGCAGGCGTAGGGCAGCGGGGTCGTCGAGGTCGTCGAGCAGGGCAGGAGGTACGGGTGGACCGGAGGATCAGCCCGCCGACTGCGGGAAGACCTCCCGCAGCAGCGGGTCCGGCAGTCCGCGCTTGCGCCACTCGCGCGGGTAGCCGAGCGAGACCTCCGTGAACGGGACGCCGTCGTAGGTGGTCCGGCGCGGGATGTGGAGGTGACCGTAGATCATTGCCGCGGTGTTGTACCGGGTGTGCCAGTCGGCGGTCAGCTCGGTCCCGCACCACTGGGCGAACTCGGGGTACCAGAGGATCTCGGTGGGCTGGCGGACCAGCGGGTAGTGGTTGACGAAGACCAGCGGAACGTCCGGGTCGCACTCCGCCAGCCGCTTCTCGGTCAGCCGGACGCGCTCGCGGCACCAGGAGTCGCGGTCCGGGAACGGGTCCGGGTAGAGCATCCGCTCGTCCGCGCAGACGACGCCGCTCTCGTAGGCGGCCGCCAGGGAGGCCTCCTTGGTGGTCGTGCCCGGCGCGCGGAAGGTGTAGTCGTAGAGGAGGAAGAGCGGGACGATGCGAACCGGTCCGCCGGGGCCCTCCCAGATCGGGTACGGGTCCTCGGGGGTCAGCACGCCGAGCCTGCGGCAGCGCTCCACCAGGTGCTCGTAGCGGGCCACCCCGCGCAGCTGGACCGGGTCCTCGGGGTGGGTCCACAGCTCGTGGTTGCCGGGCACCCACACCACGCGGGCGAAGCGCTCGGCGAGCAGACCGAGGGCCCACTCGATGCTGGTGGTGAGCTCGGCGACGTCGCCGGCGACGAGCAGCCAGTCGCCGGGGTGGGAGGGCTGGATCTTCTCCACCAGGTCGCGGTTCTCCCGGTAGGAGATGTGCAGATCGCTCACGGCGAGCAGCCGTCCACCCGTCGGGGTGGGCCGTTCCGGCTGTGCGTCGCTGCGGTTCTCCGTAGTCACTCCTGCCCCCTGAGGTCGCCCGGCCGATGGGGCCCACCCTACGTGGCGGGCCGGGGGAGCGGGGGCGGTTGACGGGATCAGTCGTTCGATCCGTCGCGCCGGGAGCCGGTGAACGGCATCAGCTGCCAGGAGGAGAAAGGGAGTTGGGTCGGTTCAGGAACCGAGATCGATGAGCACCCCGTGGGAGGTGGCGGTGGTGACGGCGAGGATCGCCAGCGAGGCGATGCCGAGGGTCAGGCCGAGGGCGGCGCGACCGCGCCGGCTGGTGCCGCGGACCAGGGCCAGGGTGGCCAGGGTGATGGCGATCGGCCCGAGGACGATGTTGAACAGCAACAGGCCGGGCAGGCCGAGGAGGAAGGAGGCGACGGCGAGGTTGTCGGCCTCGGCGGTGCCCTGACGGTCGGTCTCCTGCGGGCTGGTCCTCGGACGGCTGGCGCCCTGACGGCCGGCGATCGGACGGCCAGTGATCGGACGGCCGGCGCCCCGGCGGTCGACGGCCGGGTGGTTGGTGACGGTGCTCATGGTGGTGCGGGTCCTCTCTGTGGAGTGGCCGCGGGTGCGGTCCGCGGAGCGGCCGGGTCAGCGGTGCCGTAGGCGGGCGATGCCCTCGCGGGCGCCGAAGGCGAGCAGCCAGGCGGTGATGGCGGCGGAGGTGGCGAGGAAGACCGGGAGCGAGGTGTGGGCGGCGGTGCCGATCAGGATGCCCATGGCGACCAGGGCGGAGAACAGGATCACGGCTGGCTCCTTCGGCTGCGGCTGGGGCGGCGCCGATTTCGGTTGACAAGTGTTCACTGACTTCGGCTCCACTGTACGCCGGCTGGCCAAGTTCAGCAAACGAATGTTTACTGAATGGCGTGAGTCACACCGTTGGGGCCAGACAGGCCCAGAAGCAGCAGAGTCGACGGGCCTTGCTGGACGCCGGGCTGCACCTGTTGGCCGATCAGAACCTGGCGAGCCTCGGCGTCCGTGAGGTCACTCGCGAGGCGGGGCTCTCCCCGGCCGCCTTCTACCGGCACTTCCCCGACCTCGCGGCCCTCGGGGTGGCGCTGGTCGAGGAGTCGCTGGCCAGCCTGCACGTCATGATCCGCGCTGTGCTCGCCGAGGCCGGTGACGCCGAGGAGTTGATCGACCGTGCGGTGGACGTGATCGAACGGCACGTCCGCGAGCACCGGGGGCACGTCCGCTTCCTGGCGCGCGAGCGGCACGGCGGGGTGCGGCAGGTGCGCGAGGCGATCGACGCCGAACTCGGCCGTTTCGCGGCCGAGGTGGGAGCCGCCCTGGCGCTGCAGCCGGTCTCGCGGGGGTGGAGCGAGCAGGACCTGCGCATGCTCGCCGAGCTGTACGTCGACCACATGGTCTCCACGGCCGCCGCCTTCCTGGAGGCGCTGGAGACGGACCCGGCCCGCGGGCGGCGGATCGCCGTCACCGCGCGCCTGCAGCTGCGCCTGATCAGCCTCGGTCGGGAGCACTGGCAGGCCGGCTGACGGTACCGGCAAGGGGGTCGACGGCCCCGCTGCGACGAGCGGCCGGGCCGCTCGCGCCCGAACCGGCTTCCCGAACCGGCTCCCCGGGCCGCTCCCGAACCGGCCCCCCCCGAGCGGCGCCCGAACCGGCGCCTGAATCACCCTCCGAGCGCCTCCCCGAGCCGCGCCCCCGTTCGCGCCCCGAATCGGCTCCCCGGGCGGCGACGGTAACCGGCCAATGCGGCCCGGGAGGTTGCCCGGTATCGCTTTCACTCTTGACAGTGAGTCATGTCCGCGACAGCTTTGGTGGACCCCACACGTGGACCCCCCCACATCGAGAGGTCTCTCATGAAGAAGCCGCTCATAGGCACGGTCGCAACGCTCCTGGTCGCCGGGGCCACCGCCCTCCTCGGGGCCGTTCCGGCCCAGGCCGCGGCCCCCGCCGACAAGTCCGCCGCGAAGCCCGTCGCGGCCGTCAACTTCGCCGGGACGGTCGCCCTCAGCAACTGTTCCGGCTCGCTGGTGCGGATGCCCGGCTCGGCCGCGACCGACCCGGCCCTCGTGCTCTCCAACGGCCACTGCCTGGAGACCGGTATGCCCGGCCCGGGCGAGGTGGTCCTCAACCGGGCCTCCAGTCGGTCCTTCACGCTGCTCAACGCGAGCGGCAGCGGCGTCGCCACGCTGCGCGCCAACAAGATCGTCTACGGCACCATGACCGACACCGACGTGTCGCTGTACCAGCTGAACACCACCTATGCCTCGATCCAGTCGCGGTACGGGATAGCCCCGTTGACCATCAACGCCTCCCACCCGGTCCAGGGCGCCTCGATCCGGGTGGTCTCCGGCTACTGGAAGAAGATCTACTCCTGCTCGGCCGACGGCTTCGCCTACCGGCTGAAGGAGGGCGACTGGACCTTCAAGGACTCGCTCCGCTACACCTCCACCTGCAACGTGATCGGCGGCACCTCCGGCTCGCCGGTGGTCGACGCCTCGACCGGCCAGGTGGTCGCCGTCAACAACACGATCAACGAGAACGGCGAGCGGTGCACCCTGGACAACCCCTGTGAGGTGGACCAGAGCGGCGCGGTGACGGTTCGCCAGGGCATCGGCTACGCCCAGGAGACCTACGGGATCCCGGCCTGCTTCGCCGCCGGAAACCGCTTCGACCTCACCCTCCCCGGTTGCACCCTGCCCCGCCCGTAAGCAGCCAGGACAACCTCGCTGACCAGCACTTTTCCCCCGATGGGCCATCCGCGAACAGCGGGTGGCCCATTCGGCCGTCCACCGGTCGGCCACCGCACCACCCCGCACCGCCCGCACCATCCAGCATCACCCCGCACTGCCCGCATCACCCCGCATCACCCCGCACCACCCGCGCCGCACGGCCGTACCGACCGGCGGCAGTCATGTCAGTTGCACAGATGGAGAGTTGATGACCACCACCGTGAGAAGGCTGCTGGTGTCCGCCCTGCTGATACCGCTGCTCGCGCTCGGCGGCCTGGCCGGTCCGGCGTCCGCCGCCGACGGCCAGGGCGACCAGGGCTCCGCGTCCCGCCACGGCCGGAGCCCTGCCGACGACCCGACCGCCGACATCAAGGACCGCCTGGCGGCGATCCCCGGGGTGACGATCACCGAGGAGAAGCCGACCACCACCGGTCACCGCTACTTCGTCGCCACGTACACCCAGCCGATCGACCACTTCCGGCCCTGGCTGGGCACCTTCCAGCAGCGCTTCAGCCTGCTGCACCGCGGCTACGACCGCCCGACCGTCTTCTACACCAACGGCTACACCCTGGGCACCAACCCGTCCCGCACCGAGCCGACCCGGCTGGTGGACGGCAACCAGGTCTCCATCGAGTACCGGTTCTTCACCCCCTCCCGCCCGGAGCCGGCGGACTGGTCGAAGGCCGGCATCCGCCAGGGCGCCGCGGACTCGCACCGGCTGGTGACCGCGCTCAAGCGGATCTACCAGGAGGAGTGGCTGTCCACCGGCGCCAGCAAGGGCGGCATGTCCTCCACCTACTTCCGCCGCTTCTACCCGGACGACGTGGCCGGCACGATCGCCTACGTCGCGCCGAACAACACGAACGTCAATGACTACGAGGCCTACAGCGAGTTCTTCCGCACCGTCGGCACCCCCGAGTGCCGGGACAGGCTGAACGCCGCCCAGCGTGAGCTGCTGGTGCGCCGCGACCGCCTGGAGGCCCGCTTCGTCGCCGACAACCAGGCGGCCGGCTCGACCTTCAACACCCTCGGCACTCCGGACCGCGCCTACGAGGCCGGTGTGCTGGACGTGGTCTGGGCGTTCTGGCAGTACAGCCTGGAGGCCGACTGCGCCAAGGTCCCGGTGGCCGCCACCGCGACCGATGACGAGCTGTACGCCTGGTTCGACTCGCAGTCCGGCATCACCGGCAACAGCGACCAGTCGCTGGCGAAGTACACCGCGTACTACTACCAGGCCGCGACCGAGCTGGGCGCGCCGTTCTTCGACGTGTCGCACCTCAAGGGCGTGCTGCACTACGACTACAAGGAGCTCTACTCGGTCCGCACCTTCGTGCCGAAGGAGATCCCGACCGTCTTCAACCCGAAGGCGATGCCCGACATCGACCGCTGGGTGAAGCGCGAGGGCGAGCGGATCATGTACGTCTACGGCGGCAACGACCCGTGGGGCGCCAAGCCGTTCCGTCTCGGCCGGGGCAGTGAGGACAGCTACGTCTACACCGTGCCCGGCGGCAACCACGGCTCCAAGATCGGGCAGCTGCCTGCCGCGCAGTCGGCGGAGGCCACCGCCAAGGTGCTGGAGTGGGCCGGTCTGAGCGACCCGAACGCCGCCCGCTCGCTCACCAAGTCGCCGCAGGCGGGCGCGGACTTCGGCCCGCTGGACGTCGAGGGCCAGCGGCTGGAGCAGGAGCGCCGCCCGCTGTAGCGGCCCGGACGCCGCCGACGCGGCGCCAACCCGGCAACAGCGGCAGCACGGCGCCGGCACGGCGCCACGAGGCACGAGGAGGAGGCCGCCCCCCACTGCGGGGCGGCCTCCTCGCGTGTTCCGCGAGCGCCCGGCGCGCGGTCGGGCGTTCCCCGAGCGCCCGGCCCGACCGGTCCCGGCCCGCCGCCCGAAAGCCCCGTCCGGACCCGGTCGCACCCCTCCCCGAAGCAGTGAATCGGTGCTTCAATGCTTCCATGGCCTACCGACGCACCCCCGCCGTACAAGCCCGCCTGGACGCCCAGCGCGAGGCGGTGCTCCAGTCGGCGGTCGGCCTGCTCGCCGAGCGCGGCTACGGCGGCTGCACGATGGCCGCCGTGGCGGACCGCGCCGGGATCGCCACCGGCAGCCTCTACCAGCACTTCTCCGGCAAGGCCGAGCTGTCGGTGCAGCTGTTCCGCCGGGTGGTCACCCACGAGATCGACGCGGTCAACGCGGCCGTCGCCCTCCGGGACACCCCGCGGCAGCGGATCGCGGCCGTGGTCGAGACCTTCGCCGACCGCGCCCTGCGCGCACCCCGGCTGGCGTACGCGCTGCTGGTCGAACCGGCCGACGCGGTCGTGGACGAGGAGCGACTGGTGTTCCGGCGGGCGTTCCGGGACGTGATCGCCACCGAGATCGCCGTCGCCGTGGCGAGCGGCGAACTGCCCGAGCAGGACCCGGTGCTGACCGCCGCCGCCCTGGTCGGCGCGGTCGGCGAGGCGCTGGCCGGCCCGCTCGCCGCCGCCCCGGCCGCCCCCGAACAGCGCGACAACGCCACGAGCCACAACGCCACGAGCCACAACGCCACGAGCGACAACGCCACGAGCCGAAACCCCACGAGCGACGACCCCACCAGCCACAACGCCACGGTGGTCCCCGCCCTGGTCTCCTTCACCCTGCGTGCCCTGGGAGGACGCGATGACAGCGACGCATGAGGTCACCAACCAGGTGCCCCTGCCGTACGGACACGACACCGCCGCCGACCCCACCCTGCTCGCCGCCCTCCAGCGGGCCGACGCCGGCTGGGCCGAGCCCGAACTGCGCGAGCTGGGCCGGCTGGCCGGCTCCGAGCAGGCCGCCGAGTGGGGCCGGCTGGCCAACGAGAACCCGCCGGTGCTGCGCACCCACGACCGCTTCGGCCACCGGATCGACGAGGTCGAGTTCCACCCGGCCTGGCACGAGCTGATGCGCACCGCCGTCTCGTACGGCCTGCACGCCGCGCCCTGGCAGGACGAGCGCCCCGGGGCCCACTCCGCCCGCGCCGCGAAGTTCTACGTCTGGGGCCAGGTCGAGGCCGGCCACACCTGCCCGATCTCGATGACCTACGCCGCCGTCCCGGCCCTGCGCGCGGCCCCCGCCCTGGCCGCCGAGCTGGAGCCGCTGCTGGCCGCGCGGGAGTACGACTACGGGCTGCGCGAGCCGCGCACCAAGCGCGGGCTGATCGCCGGCATGTCGATGACCGAGAAGCAGGGCGGCTCGGACGTCCGCACCAACACCACCACCGCCGTCCCGCAGCCGGACGGCAGCTACCGGCTCACCGGCCACAAGTGGTTCACCTCGGCGCCGATGTCCGACCTCTTCCTGACGCTGGCCCAGGCGCCGGGCGGCCTCAGCTGCTTCGTGCTGCCGCGGGTCCTGCCGGACGGCGGTCGCAACCGTCTGCAGCTGATGCGGCTCAAGGACAAGCTCGGCAACAAGTCCAACGCCTCCGCCGAGCTGGAGTACGACGGCGCGGTCGGTTGGCTGGTCGGCGAGGAGGGCCGGGGCGTCCCGACCATCATCGAGATGGTCAACATGACCCGCCTGGACTGCACCGTCGGCGCGGCCTCCGGGATGCGCTACGGCGCCACCAGGGCTGTTCACCACGCGCTGCACCGGCGGGCGTTCGGCAAGGCGCTGGTCGACCAGCCCTTGATGCGCAACGTCCTCGCGGACCTGGTGGTGGAGTCCGAGGCGGCCACGATCGTCGCGATGCGGCTGGCCCGGGCCACCGACCGGACCCTCGCCGGGGACGGGACCGAGGCGCTGGTCCGGCGGCTGGGCCTGGCGGTGGCCAAGTACTGGGTGTGCAAGCGCGGTCCGGCGCACTCCGCCGAGGCGCTGGAGTGCCTGGGCGGCAACGGCTACGTGGAGGAGTCCGGGATGCCCCGGCTCTACCGGGAGGCGCCGCTGGTGTCGATCTGGGAGGGGTCCGGCAACGTCGCCGCCCTGGACGCGCTGCGCGCCATGGCCAGGCGGCCGGAGAGCGTCGAGGCCTTCCTCGGCGAACTCGACGCCGCCGCGGGCGCGGACCGCCGGCTGGACGCGGCCGTCGCCGCGCTGCGCAAGGAGCTGACCGACCTGGGCGACCTGGAGTACCGCACCCGCCGGCTGGTCGAGTCGATGGCGCTGGCCTTCCAGGGCTCGCTGCTGGTCCGGTACGGCAGCCCGGCGGTGGCCGACGCGTTCTGCGCGAGCCGACTGGGCGGCGACCACGGCGCGGCCTTCGGCACCCTGCCGGGCGGGGTCGACACCGCAGCGATCATCGACCGCGCCCGTCCGGTGATGGTGTGAGCGCTCCGGAAGGGACGACCGGCCAGGGCCG
This sequence comes from Kitasatospora sp. NPDC004799, assembly GCF_040609095.1. Taxonomy (NCBI): domain Bacteria; kingdom Bacillati; phylum Actinomycetota; class Actinomycetes; order Kitasatosporales; family Streptomycetaceae; genus Kitasatospora; species Kitasatospora sp. NPDC004799. The sequence continues at coordinate 1,709 of NZ_JBEXJK010000028.1, read as the reverse complement.
GTCGAGCGCCCAGGAGGCCGACGGCGTACGGCAGTTCTGGCAGGCGCTCGGCCTGCCCGGCCTGATCGACGTGCACACCCTCCCTCCTTGCCCTCCATCGGGCAGGAGGGGCCCAGCATGCCGAAGAACGTCCTCGACAAGGTGTGGGCGTACTTCGACGCCGCCGGCCCGCTGGTGAACCGCCCCTGGCCGATCACCTACCGCGAGGCCGAGGAGCAACGGGTCCGGCGGCTGCGGGACTTCGGTGTCCGGGCCTTCACGTCCATGCTCTACCCGCACAAGCCCGGCATGGCCGGCTGGCTGAACGCCTGGGCCGCCGACTTCGCCGCCCGCACCCCGGAGTGCCTGCACACCGCGACCTTCTTCCCCGAGCCCGGGGCGGCCGGCTACGTGGCCCGGGCGGTCGAGGACGGCGCCCGGGTGTTCAAGGCGCACCTCCAGGTCGGCGGCTACGACCCGGCGGACCGGCTGCTGGACGAGGTGTGGGGGCTGCTCGCCGAGACCGGCACCCCGGTGGTCACCCACTGCGGGTCCGGGCCGGTGCCGGGCAAGTTCACCGGCCCCGGCCCGATCGGCGCGGTGCTGGCGCGGCACCCCCGGCTGGTCCTGGTGGTCGCCCACCTCGGGATGCCCGAGTACCGCGACTTCCTCGACCTGGCCGAGCGCCACCCGTCCGTCCGGCTGGACACCACCATCGCGTTCACCGACTTCGCCGAGGCCGACGTCCCGTTCCCGCGCGCGGAACTGCCGCGTCTGCGCGGGCTCCGGGAGCGCGTCCTGCTCGGCAGCGACTTCCCCAACATCCCCTACCGGTACGTCCACCAGCTGGAGGCGCTGGCCGGGCTGGGGCTGGGGGAGGAGTGGCTGCGGGCGGTCTGCCACGACAACGCGGCCGCCCTGTTCGGTCTCCCCTCCCCGGCGGTCAGCTGACCGTCCGCAACACCTCCAGCGCCCGGGCGTGCAGCCCGGGCGCGGCGGCCAGGAAGCCGTCGGAGCCGGCCGTCCAGGCCGACCCGGCGGCGTCCGTCACCACCGCGCCCGCCTCGCGCGCGATCAGCGCGCCGGGCAGCAGGTTGCCCGCGTCGAGGCCGTACTCCCAGAACAGCGCCAGGTGCCCGGAGCCGACCTGGGCCACCTGGAGGGCGGTCGGGCCGAGGTTGCGCACCGCCAGCACCGCGCCCGCCATCGCCGACAGCGACTCGCCCGCCCGGCGCAGTGCCACCGGGTCGGCGGCCACCCGCGGCGGCTGGCTGGTGGCGGCGACGGTGACGGCCAACTCCCGCTCCAGCGGCGCGATAGGCCGGCCGTCCAGCTCGGCCCCGCCGCCGAGCACCGCCCGGTAGGTGCGCCCGTCCTGCTCCGGGGCGTGCACCACGGCCAGCACCGCCGCGCCGTCCCGCACCAGCGTGGCGGTCACCGCCCAGTGCGGCTGCCCGAGCAGGTACTGCACCGCGCCGTCGGTCGCGTCGCACAGCCACCACTCGCCCTCGGCGGGCACCGCGCCGTCCAGCTCCTCGGGCGCCCAGCCGGCCCGCGGGCGCAGCGCCGTCAGCCGCTCCCGCAGCGCGGCGGCCGCCGGGCCGTCCAGCTCGGCGAAGCGGGCCGCCGCTCCTCGACGGTCCGCGCCGTAGACCTGCTCCGGGTCCCAGGGCGGGTAGGCGGCGAAGTCCGGGACCAGGACGGTGCCGGCGGTCCGGGGCCACATCGTC
>NZ_JBEXJK010000027.1:0-40233 GCF_040609095.1 Kitasatospora sp. NPDC004799 | reverse complement strand
CAGGAACGAGCATCGACCTCGGATATGTCCCCACCCATGAACAGCCCAACGAACGAGCCCAACGAACGTCACGGTAAGCACCGTTGCAGTACTAGTCGGGACGACGCCCCCTCTGCCGCGGGGACGGTACGGCGGCGGCCGCCCGGGTGGGGCCCGAAGGCTCCCGGCGACCGGGCCGGTCGGCCCTCCCCGCCAGTACGGGCCGTGCCTAGCGTGGAAGCGGGGCCGCAGCTCCGGACCGAGGAGGACCGCCATGACACCCACGCGTTCGGACGACGCCGCCCGCCCTGTCGTCCTCGGCGTCGACGCGCACGACACCGGCCGGATGACCGCCGCCTGGGCGGCCGACGAGGCCGCCCGACGGGGACTGCCGCTGCGGCTGGTGCACGCCGTCCCGGCCCTGTTCCGCGAATTCCACCCCTTCGACGAGGGCAGGTACCACAAGGCCCTGCGCGAACGGGCCGACCGGGCCCTCGACCGGGCGACCACCGTGGCCCGCGAGCGGCACCCGGACCTGGCCGTGACCACCGTCGTGGCCGAGGACGCCCCGGCCCCCGCGCTGTGCCGCGAGTCCCGCCGCGCCTCGCTCGTCGTCCTCGGCTCCCGGCGGCTCGGCCGGGTCGAGGAGGCACTGAGCGCCTACTCGGTGGCCGTCCCGGTGGGCGCCCAGGCCCACTGCCCGGTGGTCGTGGTCCGCGACCCCGAGCACACCACCCAGGACCCGCCGTACGTCGTGCTGGGCGTGGACGGCAGCCCCTCCTCGGAGCCCGCCGTCGACTTCGCCTTCGACCTCGCCGACGAGCGGGGAGCCGCGCTGCGGGTGCTCCGGGTCTGGCAGCGACCCCTGGTCGGCAACCTGGACGAGCCCGCCACCGAGCAGATCGTGCGCCGGCTGCTCCTAGAGTTCACCGCGGGCCGCCACGAGCGGTACCCCGACGTCGCCGTGACCCACGAGTCGCCGCACGGACACCCCGTCGAGGAACTCGCCCGCGCCTCCGAGCACGCCCTGGCCGTGGTCGTGGGGCGGCGGGGCGACGGCGGGTTCACCGGCATGCGCCTCGGCTCGGTACCGCACGGCCTGCTGCACCGCGCCCACTGCCCGGTCGTGACGGTGCCCGGCCGGCCACGCTGAGCCGGTACGCACCGTCCGGCCCCGCGTGGCGACGGGCCGTACCGGACGTTCCCGGGAGTGCCCGCCCGGCGGACCGATCCGGGCCGAACGACCCATCTCCGGAGCGGAGTCGCGCAGCGACCCTGGAGGTGGAGAAAGGCGGACACCATGCACACCGTGATCGTGTACGAGAGCATGTACGGCAACACCCGGGAGATCGCCGAAGCGATCGCCGAAGGCGTCCGGGAGGCGGATCCGCAGGCGGCCGTCGACTGCCTGCCCGTGGCCGAGGCCGACGCCGACCTCACCCGCACCGCCGACCTGCTGGTCGTCGGCGGACCGACCCACATGCGCAGCATGTCCACCGGGCTCAGCCGCCGGATGGCCGCCTCGGCCGAGGGCCACAAGGCCGGTCACGAGGCGGCCGCCGCCGAGGCGCGGGAGACCGTCGAGGGGCCGGGGCTCCGGTCCTGGTTCCACGACCTCCCGGACACCGAACCAGGCACCCACGCCGCCGCGTTCGACACCCGCGTCGCCATGCCCAGGGCCGGCGGCGCGGCCGACGGCATCGCCCACCGGCTCTCCCGCCACCACTACGACGTGGTGGTCGAGCCCGAGGGCTTCCTCGTGAAGGACGCCGACGGCCCGCTGCGCGCCGGGGAGCGGGAACGCGCCCGCGCCTGGGGAACGGGCCTGGTCTGAACGAAAAGGCGGAGGAACGGGAGAGCAGGAGGGCACCCGCCTCGACGATCCTTGAGGCGGACGCCCTCCTGCTCTGGCATCGCACCTAACACCCCCGCCACGATCCTGACCTTCCGAAGAAAGGACAACCGAGCGGCTACCGCGACTGCACGCCCGATAGGGCCCCGAGCGATTCACCATGGACTTTTGGAACAATTACCACTAACTCGCTGCTGTAGGCAATCAATAACTCCTGTCGGCCGGAGGCCCGGCCGCTCCGCCGATCAACCGACCCGTGGGCGGGCGTCTTCAAAACTCTCCTCATCACCGACCGAAGGGCCGGGTACGGTGGTCTTGTTGGCCAGGACGTGCTTCCGCGGCCTCCCCTTGGGGCGGCGCGCCGGCACCTCCGCACCCAGCCTCGCAAGCTCCTCCGTGCTCCAGCCGGCCGCCTCAGCGGCTGCATACGCTCTTCCGTACGGGACCTCGGTCTCGGCCAACTGATCCTTCAAGCGCTTTCGCTCCGTCATGATGGCTGCGAGCGGAACGATGGCCTTCTCACGGTCGTCCTGAATCTCGCGCATTCGCCTCAGGAACTCGTCTTCCCTCGTCATGCTGCGGATCGTAGAGCCATCACTCCCAGTTGGCTTCGAACCTTCCCGCCAACGTCACCCGTGTCGGTGATTTCCGGCTGCCACTCCGGCGTATCTGCCACCGGTCAATTCGCCCCCGAAGCAAGGTGGCCCAACAAGACGGTGCGGCCAGGGGCGCCTTCGATCCGGCCGCCCGACCGCCCAACCAGCGGAACGAAGGAGCAGCGACGGTGAGCGCCACCGAGGGCACACGGCGACGAGAGCGGCAGACGCAGTCGCCGCGGTCGAACCGAGTGAATCTGGCGTACAACGACGCCGAGCTGACGATCGTACAAGAGGCCGCAAAACGCGACGGCATGGCGGTGTCCGCGTGGGTGGCCCGAAAGGCACTGGCCGTGGCCAAGGATCAGCTTGTACCGGTGTCCGCGGATGCCCGGGAAGTCCTGGCGGAGCTCATCAGATCGCGCGGGGAGCTGGTGCGAGTCGGCGAATCGGTCGCGTCGATCAGTACCAGCGGCGCCGAGCCCGGCACACGACTCATCGAGGAAGCCGTCCGGCGAGTCGACCGAGCGACATTGCAGCTGATGCGGGAGCGAGCAGCACGCTGGTGATCCCCAAAAGAGCGAAGGGCGGAAGCGACACCGCCGGGCTGCTGTTCTACCTGTACGGCCCCGGGAAACGGGACGAGCACGAGGACGCGCACATGGTCGCCGCCTGGGCACCATGGGTGCCCGACCCCGCGCGGTCGGCGGATACCACGGTCGGGGATCTCGCACTGCTCCTGGACGCCCCGGTGCACGCTTCCCGGGGCACCACCCCAGCCGAAACCGTCTACCACGTCGCGGTCCGTGCGGCACCCGAGGACCCGCCCTTGACGGACAGCCAGTGGGCCACGGTCGCTCGGGCGATGATGAGCGCCGCCGGCATCGCCCCGCAGAACGACAGATGGGGCTGCCGATGGGTGGCGGTCCGGCACGCGGACGACCACATCCACATCGTCGCGACGAAGGTCCGCCAGGATGGAATCCAGCCGAATCTGCGGCAGGACATCGTGCGGATGCAACAGCTGGCCCGGCAGTTCGAGCTGCAGTGGGGACTGCGCCGGCTGACCTCCGGGGACCGAACCGCGAAGCGGTGGCCGACGACGGGCGAGACGCGCAAGGCCTCGCGCCGGCACCTGCCTGAGAGTGCGCGTGAGCAGCTCGAACGAACCGTCCGCGCGGCAGCGGCAGCCGCGGCGGGCGAGGACGACTTCTTCGCCCGTCTCCAGTCATCGGGCCTGCGGGTCGCCAAGCGCTGCGCCCCGGGGCGCAGCGCGCCGACGGGTTACACGGTCGCATTGCCCGGTGACCGGGACCGGGCGAGCCGGGCCGTGTGGTTCGCGGGCTCGAGCCTGGCCTACGACCTGTCGCTGCCGCGCGTCCGCGAGCGCTGGCACATTCCGATTCCGGAACCGGAAGTACCGCCTCACGCGTTCTGGCAGACGCTCGAGCGCAACCTCCGCACGGCATCAGGTGCGCTCGGCTCCGGCGGACCGCAGGCAGGAGCGGGCGACGTCGCCGCGCTCGGCGACCTTCTCGTCCTGGCGGCCGCCGCCGCGCCTCCCTTCGTCGAACCGATTCTGCGAACGTCGGCGGCGGAGTTCGAACGGGCTGCCAGGGCTCCGGGCAGGCGCGATCTGGACGGCGAAGCGCGGATGCTGCTTCGTACCTCGGCCCGCATTCTCCTGTCGTCGGCCAAGTCGTCCGGTCACAACGACGCGGCCGCCTTCCTGGGCTTCCTCCTCGCCCTGGTCACGGCCGTCACGGCCGCACAGCTGTGGCACGAGGAACAGGGCTACCGTCTTCAGGCCGACGCGGCGAGGACGACCGGCCGGTCGCTCCAGGGAGCCGTGGAATTGAGCACCGGAGCGTCCGTGGGCACCGCGGTCCGGCGACGCGCAAGGCCGGAAAGGCCGGCTCCCTCGATGCCCGGCCGGTCGCCGCTGCTGACCGACGTCGTGACGAGGACACTGTCCACCCGTGCGTCGGCGGTACTCGTGGATCCCGTCTGGCCTGTCCTCCGCGAGCGCCTCATCGCCCTGGAGCGGCTGGGCTTCGACGCCGCATCGGTTCTCGCGTCCGTCACGGCGAGGCGTGAGCTCCACTCAGCAGAGTCCGTCGCCCAGGTTCTCGTCTGGAGGTTGGACGGGTGGGCCGGCGCTCACGGCACAGTTCTGGACGCGCGAGCTGCGACAGCTGCGCCATGGTTCGCCGTCACGCCGACCGTGGTTGCCAAGAAGACTGCCGGGCCGTCGGCGGAGGCGAATCGCTCACCCGGCACTGGTGCGGAAGGGCCCAGACGGGGCCACTGAACAACAGGAGATCACGATGACCATGTCCTACCCGGGAGAGCCGTTCGCCGAGGCGGTCGGCGAGGCCGTGCAGACGTCGACGGTGGCTGTGCGCTTGCTGCTGGCCGTCGCGGACGCGGTGCGCCGCGCAGCACAACGGAAATCGGGGCCCGAGCACCCCCTGCCGCCGACCGATCAGGCGCTCACCGAGGCGGCCGGTGATCTCAAGGCCCGGCTGGCCCCCGATGTGGCCTGGATGTTGATGTCCAGTCCGGACTGGCCGATCATGGCGCGCCAGCTGGTCGCCTTGCGCCGAGCCGGTGTCGACCTGGAACGATTCCTGCCGCGGGTCGGGGACATCGCGGTGTCGGTGCGGGATGCCGTCCTGTCCGACTCCGCGCGCATCACCACCGAGCGGACACAGGAGTGGGCGCGGCTGCTCCGTGCGACCATGCCGGCGGGCCCTGTACGCGAGGCGATCCTGGCCTCCCCCACATGGCCGGAGATCGCCGCGGCCATGCAGGCACTGCAGGAACGTGGCGTCGACATCCGAGGGGTTCTGGCGGCCGCCTATGCCGAGGGGACCGGTGTCGGGCAGGCAATCGACCGTGGGCTCGACGCCGCTCGGCGGCGAGCGGACGGGCCGAGCCGGGACTCCGTGCGCTCGTACGGTCCGTTGACCGTAGGGCTGGATCTACCGAAGGATCTCGATCTCGGAGACCGCCGGACGGCGCTGGCGCAGCTGGGTGTGAGCCAGACGGAGAACGCCTGCTTCGTACGCTGGGTCTACGAGGCGCTGCCCGGCCGGGAACGCGAGGCGGCACTGCTGGTGAACTCCCGGCCGTGGCCGCTGCTGGCCGCCCGGATGGCGCGCATGCAGGACGACGGGACGCCGGTCCGGGATCGCCTGGCGCGACTGATGCGTGATCGCGGCTGGGAATCCGGCCCTGTCCCCTACCTTGTGCCCCGCCTCGTCCAGGCCACCGTCGAGGCGCTGCACCGGCCGACGAACGACGCCGTCCCTTCGGCCGCAGTAGTGATCGACGCGGCCAGGGCCTCCTCCGCGACTGCAGGGCGGCCCCCGTCATCGGCACGTGACGCAGAGCGCGCCGGCCCCGAGCACACCGCCCACCGCGCTCGCATCCCCAAGCCCAAGCCGGGACGGTCGCGGTAGTCCTCCCCGGATCCATTTCTGCCGGGTCCAAGGGGGCCGACCTTGAGATCGGACATGGGCCCTTACGGTCGTGTGGCGCCCGCGAAGTCGGAGTCGGGCATGTCCGCAACGGGGGCTTCCTTGACGACGTCGCCGGTCTTCGGCGCGGAGATCATCATTCCGTGGCCGATGTAGAGCGCCACATGGTAGATGTGCCCGCTGACGGTGTGCCGCCAGAAGAGCAGGTCGCCCACCCGGAGGTCGGCCCGGGCAACGGGACGGTCGGCCGTGGCGGAGTACTGCTCAGCGGCGGTGCGGGGGAGCCGGCGGGCGGGCCAGTAGGCATATTGGACGAGAGCCGAACAGTCCCAGCCGACCGTCGTGCCGGCCAGGCACTGTCCGTCCCGCTGGCCGCCGTCTCCGTCGCAGTAACCACGGCTGGGGCCGGCCGGGCTGCCGCCGCCGTAACTGTAGGGCACACCGAGCTGGGTGGCGGCTCGGCGCGCGGCGTCCGGGCCGACGCCGTGTCCCGTGATCTCCGAGAGCTGGCCGGCGCCACGGAAGCGGGCCAGGTTGCCGATGATGTCCGCCACATAGCGTTGGGTCTCGGCGAAGGGCGGCACGCCGCGGTTGGCCTCCACCGCCGCCCATCCCGCGTTGTAGGCAGCCAACGCCAGTCGGCGGGGGTCATCGACGAAGCCGGACACCGCCGCCTGTCCGAGGAGACTGCACATCAGTCGCCCCTGCGCCATCACGGCGTCTCCGATCTCGAAGGGCGAAGCCGTACCGCTGTGGTCGTCGTCCCTCCCCCAGGTCGCCCAGGTGCCCGGCATGAACTGCGCCGCCCCCTCGGCGCCGGCCGGACTGCGGGCGTCGGCTCGGAACCCGCTCTCCTCGAAGAGCTGGGCCGCGAGCAACTCGGGAGCCAGCGCCGGGTCGTGGCAGTGCGCAGCGGCCGCGAGCACCCACGGCCGGTACTCCTCGGGCACCCCGCTGACCGATGTTCTGCCGGGCTCGGCGGCTCCCACCGTCACCGTCGGAAGTAGCACCGCGACGACCGCGCCGAGCAGCACGAAGGGCACCGCGCACCCCAGCAGAACCTTCTTCACGGAGACCCCCTCGTGAGGTGCGCCGATAGGCCCGAACGGGCGGATGGGCGTGCCTTCCGCGCCGCCAGGAGCGTTACGCCACGTGACCGAACGATCAGGGCCTCGCCGGCGATCCACAGGCCGCTCTGACAACGCGAGTTACTGGGGAAGGTTGCGACGTGGCGCCCAATCCGGTGGTACCTGTTCAGCAGGCACCCACCGTGCCGCGGTACGGGCTGATGCCGGTTCACGGATACGACATCGCCTCCGCCGTGGTGCTTCACATGCTCAACGGCGGCGACAGCCAGGGTCTACAGGCCCGCGGACTCGGACCGGGCGAGCCGGTGCCGTACGGCGTCCAGCCGGTGCTGGTCGCCCCCAGCACCGTGTTCGGCACCGTACAGGTGGAAACGATCGTCCGGGGCTGGCCCACCAGCACCGTTCCGAAGCCCTGGCTCGTCGTGGTGGCCGACGTCCCCGCCAAGCCTGCGGCCGCGGCCCGCTACCGCCTCCGTGCCCTGGGCGGACGACTCGCCGGAACGGCATACCTGCCCTACCTACCGGCGCTTCGATCGGTCGAACGTGCCGAAGACGCCCTGGCCGATGCCGCCGTGGCGCGCGCGGCTGTCCGGCTGCGCACCCAGCTCGAAGGGAATTGACTGATGTTCATCGCCGAAGAACCCAAGAACTCGGGCCTGATTCCCGGGGCGAAGCCCACCAAGATCCCGGGTATGGAGGGCACCGTCAGCACCTTGTTCGGCTACGGCCTGTGGATCCTGCTGCTGGCAGGCGTCGTCGCCGCCGGCGTCGGGGTATGGAAGCTCGCGATGTCCGACAAGTCCCGTCACGGCGGCGGGTCCGAACCGTTCAAGTGGATGGGCAGTGGAGTCGCAGCCGTTCTGCTGGCCGGTTCGTTGATCTCCATCCTCAACGGCATCGCAGGCTGACGTGAGGAGGTCGAGGGGAAGCCGGCTCCTGTCCCGGGCCGTGCTGTGGGGCTCGAGCGCCTTGCTGGCCGCCGTGCTCGGGCTCACCGGGTACGCGGCCCTGGCCGATCACGACGACGTTCCGGCGACCCACCACGCGAGCACGACGTCCGCCTCGTCGCCGCCGGTGGCGACCGCTGCGCCGCAGCCGGCACCCACGTACAGCGTGCCGCCGACCTGGACCGAACCGGAGCGATGGCTCGCCGCGTCAAGGGGTGCACGGAAGGCGGCGAACGGTCGGGAAACCGGTTTCCCGAACACCGTCGACGGCGCCGTCGGGATGATGGTGGCCGCCTCCGCGATGCGCGTCGAAGGGTCCGCGACCCTCGCGGATCAACAACTTGCCGTCTACAGCACCTACATGGTGCCCGCCGAGCAGTCCTCGACGGCCGAGACGAAGGTACGCCAAGGTGCGGAGCGGGCCGACGCCGCTACCCGCCGCGCCCTCGGACTACCGGAAAGCGGACCGCTGCCGGGTGGCGCGTTCATGCGGACCGTCATGATCGGTTTCAAGCCCATCCAGGTCGCCCCTGGCCGGGTGACCGCCTACGTGTTGATGAACGTCACCGACAAGGGCGGGGAGACGGCTCCGGAGAAGGCGGTCTACAGCGTGGGGGTCCTCGGAGCAGTGTGGCAGGACGGTGACTGGAAGCTGTCCGGACAGGCTGTCAAGGACTCGGCGCCACAGCCCGACCGGAAGCCGCCCATCGCCGCGCCGGGCGACGCCGCGTTCAACGCGGCCGGCTGGACTGCCGTCAGGCAGGCGTCGTGAGGTGTCGGATCGCCGCCGTCCTGCTGGCCCTGACGGTCGTGTTCGGCGGCAGTACGGCCACCGCTCCGTCGGCCGCCGCGGACGACGGCGTCGTCGGTTCGATCGTGGAGTTCGGCTGCGAGCAGACCGCTGTCGGCATGGTCGAGCGGATCTTCGACACCGACTGGTGCGAGTCAGCGGGCAAGGCCACCGACAAGGCGGTCAAGGAGGAGTGGAACAGTATCTGGACATCCGCTCTGGGTGACTGGCTCAAGGCGGCCGTCGAACTGTGCCGGACGCTCATGGCGACGACGCTCACGATCGCTTTGAAGGGACCGTCCCTGAGACTGGAGAGCACCGGGCTGTGGACCGGGAACGCCGTACTGGCCGGGATGATGGCATGGCTCGGCCTGATGGTCTCCGTGTTCGGATTCATCTGGCAGGCCGGGCGCATGGCCGTCACCGGCCAGGCGAAGCACCTGTTGCGTGCCGCCTCGGGGTGGGGGCAGAACGCGATGCTGAGCATCTTCGGGGTATCGCTGGTGGCCCTGCTGCTGGCAGCCGGTGACGCGCTGACCGACGGTCTGGTCCAAGGCGTCTTCCATGACGACAAGACCGCCTTCGACAATATCGTCACCACCATGGTCCCCGACGGGATCGTGAATCCCGTCGTCGTCGCGGGTGGCGCAGCGGTACTCATCCTGGTCGGCTTCATCCAGCTCATGCTGGTCTTCCTACGCAACAGCGCCATCCCGATCCAGTGCCTGCTGCTGCCGATCGCCGGAGCCGGACGGGTCGGCGGCGACGCCACCCAGAAGTGGGTGACGAAGCTGATCTCCTCGATCCTCGTCGGCATCGCCTACAAGCCCATCCTCGCGGTCATCATCTGCGTGGGCTTCACCGAGTTCGAACAATCGAACGGCTTCGCGGCGTGGCTGCGCGGCCTGGCCACGCTGATGCTCGGCATCCTGGCCCCCGGGCCTCTCACCCGGGTCTTCGCCTCCCTGAGCGAGGAGCTCGGGTCGGGCATGGCCGGCTCCGGCGCCATCGGGGCCGTGGGCGCGATCGGTGCGATGGCCGGGCGCGGGAGCAGCGAGATCGCCGGCAACACGGCCGAAGGGGTCGGGGGAAACCAGCCGGCCACAGCCGTGGAACACGCCAAACGCGTGGAACAGTCCATGCCCAAGGGCAAGGCCACCGACGAGGACGGCAGCGACGCCCTCGCCCAGGCATCCCGTACGGGCGCCGGTCGAATCCCGCGCCCAGGGGTCTCAGGAGACGGTACGGGCTCCGCAGCCGGTGCCGGGGAAGCGCCGGGGGCCGCCGGCGCAGCGGGCGTTGCCGGGACCGTAGCGACGGCAACCGGCACCGGCCCCGTGATCCAGGTCCTGGACGGGCTCGACCAGGCCGTTCACCGCGGTGCAGGGGAGATCGGAACGGAGGACGCCTGTGACCATGTATGAAGCCCCGGACGGATTGAGGGTGCAGGGTTTCCGCACACGGCGCAGCTTCGGCCTCGCCGGAATGTCGCGCCCTGCCACCATCATGGCGGCCGTCGTCCTGATCGCCGACGGCATCGTCGGCGCCCGCTACCCCGGCACCCTGCTCGTCACCATGCCGCTCACTCTCGCCCTCGCAGGGCTGGCCGCCGCGCGCCGTCAGGGCATGTCGGCCCTGGCCTACTACTGGGCCCTGCTCGCGTGGCGGCGCGCCAACCGTTCGGGCAGCACGTCCTACCGCCAGGTTCTCCTACCACAGCCGTACGCCCTGGACCTGCCCGGCGTCGGTGCCAGCTCCGTGCTGATCGCCGCCCACGACCCCACCACGGGCCGCCCAGTCGGGGTGGTCCACAACCGGTCCAGCGGTGCGATGACCGTCACCACGCTGCTCGCCCCCGGCGGGACGCTCATGGCCACCACCAGCGCGGTCCGCACCAGTCTGCGCAACTGGAGCGCGGTCCTGGACGCGATGAGCACCGACGAGCAGATCCTGGGTGCCTCCGTCACCATCCAGATCACCCCCGGCGCGGGCGAAGCGCTCGCCGACGACGTCAAGGACCGCCGTCGACCGGACGCCCCGCGCCTGGCACTCGACACGGTCGACGAACTCATGCACACCACACCACGCGCGACCGCCTCGGTGGCTCCGTGGATGAGCGTCATCGTCGACCCGACCGCGGGGGCGAACCCACCGAGCGACCTGGCCGAGCAGGTGGCCGAAGCCCTTCGGGTGGTCGACACGCTCGACCTGAGCGGCACCGGCACCGACATCGTTCGCCGGAGCACGCCCACCGACCTGCGCCGTCTGGTCCGGTCCGCCTACGATCCGGCGGTGTTCGATGCCCGGGACGAGGACTTCGCCGATCTGGCCTGGGGAGAGTGCGGCCCAGTCGCCGCCGACGACCTGTTGGAGGCCTACGCGCACGACGGCGCCGTCTCCGTGAGTTGGGTACTGCGGGAGATGCCGCGCCGTCCGATCCCCTACAGCGTCCTGCTGCCGTTGCTGAGCCCCGGACGGTTCCAGCGCCGTGTGACCCTCTCCTATCGGGTGCTCGACCCGTATGAGGGAGAGGCGGTCCTGGAACGTGAGATCTCCAACGCCGAGCAGCGCGCGCAGGCGACCGCACAGGTGCGGGGGCGAGCGAGCTGGAGCCAGAAGGCCGACCACCAGCGTGCGGAGCAGGCCGCCCACCAGGCGGCGAGCGGCGCCCAGGTCGTCGACTGGACGCTGCGGGTCACCATCACCGCCCGCTCCGCCACCGAGCTCCCCGACGCCCGTCAGGAGCTGGAACGCTCGGTGAAGGCGACGAAGGGCATCCGGATGCGTCCTGCCTATGGCGCGCAGGCATCCACCTTCGCGGCCGGTCTGCCGATCGGCTACAACCCGCTGGTGAAGTAGGAAGCCGGTATGGGACATCCGAAGCTGCTGACACCACGCTGGCGCCCGGACCCGGACCCGGACGGCGGACGGCCGCGACGCGGGGAGGCACGCCGCACCTCGGGCACACGGCGCACCTACGCTCCGCGGCTGGGTTGGGGCGGCCTGTACGGCGGCCGGGCGGCGGTGGAGGACGCCGGCACCGTCTACACCGGGCCCTCCACCCAGGCCGGCGCGATCTACCCGTTCCTCCTGGGTTCAGGGCTGCCGCCACGCGGGGTTCCGGTCGGCCGGGACGTGCTCACCGGGGAGCTGGTGTGCATCGACCCGTCCGGCTGGACCGGGAAGCTGACCACCAATCCCGGGGTGTGGGTCATGAGCCAGCCCGGCGTCGGCAAGAGCGCCCTGGTGAAGCGCATCTGCCTCGTCTACGTCGCCTTCGGCTGCATGATGTGCGTACCGGCCGACGTCAAGGGCGAGTACACCGCGCTGATCCGCGAACTCGGCGGCAGCGTGCTGAGGATCGGCACCGGGACCGACCGGATCAACCCGCTCGACTCCGGCCCGCTGCTGGGCCGCCTGGCCGCCCTGCCCACCGTCGAGCGCGGTGCCCTGCTCGACGTCCTCAACGGGCGCCGGCTGGAGACTCTCGGCGCGCTGCTGGCCACCAGGTGCGGGCTCGGCCGCCAGCCCAACGAGATCGAACGCTCCGCGCTGACCACCGCCGTACAGCTCGCCGCCGATGCCGTGCCCGGCACCGACCCGGTCATTCCCGACGTCATCGCCGTCCTACGCCAGGCGCCCGAGGCGCTGCGGGCCAAGCTGGCAGCCGAGGGCGACACCTACCTCGACCTGACCCGCTCGGTCGTAGCAGGCCTGGACAACCTGGTCGACGGGCCGCTGAAGGGCATGTTCGACGGGCCGACCACGACACCGGTCGACCTGGACACCCCGGCGGTGTCCGTGGACATCGACGCCTTGCGGGCCCGGGGCCGTGACGTCGTCTCCGCGGGGATGATCGCCAGCTGGGCCTACACGTACCAAACCATCGACAGCGCCCGCAGCCTCGGCATGATCCGCCGCCGGCTCGTGCTGCCCATGGACGAGATGTGGCGGGCCCTTCGTTCCGGCCCCGGGCTGGTCGACGCCATGGACTCCATCAGCCGCCTCAACCGCCGCACCGACGACGTCACCATCTACGTCACGCACTCGCTCCAGGACGTGGAGGCCCTGCCCACCGAGGAGGACCGGGCCAAAGCCAGGGGTCTGATGGACCGGTGCGACACCTGGGTCATCGGCGGTTCGACCGACGAGGAACTGGGCCGCGTCTCCGGAAAACGGACCCTGACCGAGCAGGAACGGCTGCTGATCACGTCCTGGGCGTCCGCCACCAGCACGGGCCTCGATGCCTCCGACCATGTCCATCCCGGCCGTGGCAAGTACCTCATCAAGCTCGGTACCAGGCCCGGCATCGCTGCGGCCATGGAACTCACCTCCACCGAGCGCCGGCTCTACCACACCGACGCGGCCGGGAAAGAGCGGGAGGAGGCTCCCCGATGATGACCGAGAACGACCGGGCGTGGCTCGCCGGCGGCATCCTCGTCGGCGGCACGGTCGTCCTGTCCGCCTCCACCTGGGCCGGTGCGGCCGCCGGCGCTGCCATCACCGGATCCGACGTCCCGCCGCTCAGCCCGTACACCGTCTTCGAGATGACGCGCGACTGGCACTCCGTCTGGGCGCACTCCCCCGTTGCCAGCGGCATCGGTGCTGCGCTCTTCGACCTGGCCGCCGTCGCCGGCATCGTCTGGAGCCTGTGGGCGGGACTGCGCTGGTTCCACACCGCCTCCCACCTCGCCACCCTCCATCAGGTGCACGACCTCACCCCCAAGCGGGCCGCCCGTACCGCCGCCCGGCTGCGCCCTTCCCTGCGCGACGTCAACCCCCGCGCCGTCGCGCCCCGCGATCGCGGCGTGCTCCTCGGGGACCACCTGCCTTCCGGCGTGGAACTGCGTGGGTCCGACGAGGACACCTACCTCGCTCTGATGGCGCCCCGGGCCGGCAAGTCCTCGGCGATCGCCATCCCGGTCGCCGAGGAGGCACCGGCGGCTCTGCTCCTGACCAGCAACAAGCCGGACGTCTACGCCGCCACGATGGCGTCCCGCCAAACAGCGGGACACGTCTGGGCGTTCGACACCCAGGGCGTCGCCCAGATCCAGCGTTCGTGGTGGTGGGACATCGTCGCCGAGGCCGAGACCCTCGACCGCGCCGAGCGCCTCGTCTCGCACTTCATCAACCAGGTCAAGTCGGACGTCGCCGACCCGTTCTGGGCCCAGGGCGCCAGTGACCTGCTGGTCGGCATGTTCCGTGCCGCCTGGTGGGACGGAGCCACCGTGCGGCACGTGCTCAGGTGGCTGGCCGACCCCAAGGAGCGGGCGCCGCTTCGGATCCTCTACCAGCACGAGGAGGTCCTGGCCGAACAGGTCGACAGCTCCATCAACATCGCCGAGGAGACCCAGTCCGGCATCTACCAGAACGCCCGCACGGCCGTGAGCGCGCTGCGCGACGAGAAGGTGCTCGCCTGGATACTCCCCGACCGGCACCGGCCCCGGTTCCGGCCGGAGGAGTTCGCGCTCAGCCGGGACACCCTCTACCTGCTCAGCAGGAAGGGCGGCGCCGCCTCCGCGGTCGTCGCCGCGCTCGCCGACTCCGTGTTCACCTCGGCCTCCGAGGCCGGTGAGCGCCACGGTGGGCGCCTACCCGAGCCGATGCGCGCGATCCTGGACGAGGCGGCCAACATCTGCCGGATCGAGGACCTGCCCGACCTCTACAGCCATCTCGGCTCGCGCGGCATCACCCCCTACACGATCCTTCAGTCCTACCGGCAGGGCGTACGGGCCTGGGGCGAGGTCGGCATGGACGCGCTGTGGAGCGCCGCCACGAAGAAGGTGATCGGTGTCGGCTTGGACGACCCGCGCTTCGTCAGTGACGTCGCCACCCTGGTCGGCAACCACGACATCCTCCGCGAGTCCTATTCCAGGAGCCGCGACGGTGGCTCGACGTCCTTCAGCGAGCACCGCGAGCAGATCCTCGAACCGGCCCAGGTCCGCGCGATGAAGCGCGGCACGGCCCTACTGCTGTCCACCGGCATGCCCGTCGCCCAGATCGCCCTGCGCCCGTGGTACGACGAGCAGGCCATGGCCCACCTCGGCCCCGCGATGAAGGCCGAGGAGAGCCTCATCGCCAAGCGCGCCGCCGCCGCGTGGGAGGCGAGGAAGACGGCACGCCATGGCTGACGGAGCCGCGGATCAGGTGCTCGTCGAGGACGTGGAAGATCTCAAGGCCATGCTCCGGGCCGTTCAGGCCGAGCTGCGAGACCTTCGGGAGTCCGGCTCCGGGAGGAACGGGGCGGCAGATGAGCGGGGTGAGACAGCCGGCGAAGTCGAAGCGGAGCAGGAGGAGAGCGCCGATTGGCAGTACCCGCCTTTCCTCTTCCTCCTCGAAGGCGATCAGCGCGACGCCGAGCTGAGGCTACTCGCGGAGTGGGTCGAGGGCGTCCTCGTCCCCGGCTGCCTCGGCGAGGCGTCCGCCGACGCCCGGTGGTGCCACCGGTGGATCGAGCACTGGGACGCCGTCGGTGTCCTGCACGCGATGTGGCTGGCCTGGCAGGAGCTGACCGATCCCGCCACCTGCGGCTACACCGGGCCCAGCATCTGGTACCGCGACCACTACCGGCCCCACATCGCCGATCTGCGCGGCCCCGGAGGGCCGTTCGCCGGCTGCACCAAGGGCGAGCACCGAACCGGGCACCGACTCCCCGGGAGGGTGCCCAGCGCCTGGTGTACCCCCGAGGACGACATCTGACCGACCGGAGCTACCGGGTCCTCCTCCGCGGATCGAGCGCGCCGACCTCACGGGACAGCTCGGCCGCGCGGTGTGCCGGCAGCCGCGCCGGTTCCGGACGCCGAACCACCGTCGCGCTGCGGGCGCGGGCGGCAGCGGCCCGTACCCGCCGAGTGTCCTCGGTGGGGTCTCCGGTGAAGCTGAGCGTGCTTCGCCGGTCGGCTTCGAGCACGGCCCTGCCGAAGGCGCGTCCGGCCGCTCCGGCAGCGCGGGCGACAGTGGTCTGCGCTGCGGCGGAGGCTTGACGGGCACTGTTGTAGGCGTTCGTGATGTGGCGGATCTGCTCGGGCGACGCCGGGTACCACCTCGTCCAGCCGTCCCGGAACTGATCGGAGGGCGTGCTGCCGCGGGGGTTGTGGGCAGGGTCAGAACTGAGGAGTGCTCCACGCCGGACCAGGGCGGCGGCGATGCGGGGGACGTGCTCGGCGAGGATCTGTCCGGCGACGGGGACGGAGTGTGCGGCAACGAGCAGGTGGGTTGCGTCGCCCGGCGCCGCGATGATCTCGTGCGGGGCCCTGGGGGTGCGCCGCCCGGTGTCACGGCGGGTCCAACCCGGGGAGAAGAGAGTACGGCCGAGCCGGACCACCGCGAACTCCGCCTCCCGCACGAGACGGGGGTTCAAGCCCGCGGGCGCACTGCCGAGGCCCGACTTCCAGCTGGCCGCTGCCTGTTGCCAGGCCTGAGCTGCCGCGCGCAGTGCGTCGCCGGCCGCGTCGAGGATGCCCTGAGCGACAGGGTCGGGGGTGAGCAGATCCCGGGTGTGCTCGATCAGACGGGCGGTGAGCAGGTGGGCGACCGCGAAGTGGTCGGCGGCGATCGACAACTCGGCCACCGTGGCGTCCGGCAGCCGCTGGGACGCTTGCTGCGCCACGTGGGCGGCAATCCATTCGACACCCGCGCCGACCGCCCGGAGCGCTTCCTGCTGCGACTCGCCCGGCCTTACCCGCGGCGGCGGCGCCGTGGACGCCACCGGGAGGTACGGGAGGCCGGGAGCCGGAAGGGATGGGCGGGGCGAGTGGAGCTGTCGCTGGATGCCGATCGCCGCCTGCTCGATCAGCACCGCATGCTCCCTCAGGCGGTAGGCCACGGTGTGGCTCCGGATCACCCGGCGGTCGGCCGGACACAGCTGGCCGATCCGTACGGCCACGCGCGCGGCGATGCTGGCGAGTTCCGCCGTCTGGGCCACCATGTGGCGCGCGACCCCGGCGCTGTCCAGGTACGCGGCGTAGGGGCTTCGAGGCTCTCCGTCCGGCCCGTGGTGGCTGGCGAGCAGGTCTCCTGCGAAGCGGAGGAAACGAACGGCTTCAGCCAGATACGATGCCGCCGGGTCAGGCTCTGGCCAGGAGTAGAAGGCCTCGTCCCGCAGCAACCGTCCGAGGATCTCGACGTTGCTGTGCAATCGGGCGACGTCGCCTTCGGCGATGCCGAGCGGATCGGGAGCGAGGGGCCCGAATCGGCTGGAGTAGCGGTGGAGCAGTTGGAAGACGTCCGCCAGTGCCTCGCTTCGTGCGGCATGCTGAGCTGGTGTACTCGGGCTCTCGGCGTCCGCGAGGGTGAGGGCCGCCAGGGCGTACTCCATTCTGGAGGAAGCCAGGGTGACGAAATCGCCCCAGGTGACGTCCATCATCCGGCCGTTCCCTGCTCGACCGGCAAGGCGTTGCGCAGTGCGACGGCCGCGTCCCGGGCGTGGAGCGCGGCCATGTGACGGTCCCGCACCTGCCGGAGGTCGAGCGAGTGTCGGGCGAGCTCGTCGAGTTCGTCGGCGAGGTCGGACAGACGGTCGACCAGAGTGTGGTCGGCCTCGCGGACGCTGTCCTCGGGATCGCTGTCAGGCAGTGGGAGGTAGACGGTCGCCTCGGTCGCGTAGGAGGCTGCCGTGAGGGCCGCCAACTGGTCGTAGCGGTCGTCGCGCACGGCGAGGTCCGCAAGGACGTGCGCCGCAGCGGCCGCCGTCCTCAGGACGACGGCGGCCACCTGCTCGACGTCCGGATGGTCCGAGTTCGGGTTCATGGTTCGGTCCTCTGATCGGCGGGAGGTGCGGAGACAGGCAAGCACGGCTCACGGTGGTTCGGCGTGACAACTGGGTTCCTGTGGATGAACCCGGGCTCGTCGGCAGGTTCGTTCACCGGATCGACTGAACTCGCTGAGCGTGCCCCCTGGTCTTGACTCACCTCTGCTTGGGTGTGCGCCTCGGCTGAACGGACGATCCGCCGCGCCGCAGGTGCGCGGGCTGCTCACCCGCGGCAGCCGACGGCCGCTTCGGGATCCTGCGGGCCGACCTTGCCGTGGCCGCGCTCGCCGAGGTACCCCCAGGTCGCGTGGCCATCGGCCCAGGCCGTTGCAATGCCTCGCCCATCCGCCGCAGCTCGGGAACCTCGACGGTGATGGCCGGCGCCCCGATGCCGGCGGCGGGAGTTCCACCCTGGCGTCGGGCCGACATGCTGTAGGCGCCCGCCGCGTTGCCGAGTGCGAGCAGAGACTCCGCGCTCGGCATCGCGATCCGGCCGCGGCGAAGACGGTCCGAGATCAGCAGGGCGAGCCGGGCGATCGTCTCGCACGCATGGATCGACACATTGCGAAGGAACTCGGAAACGCGGTGGTCGGAAACGAGCCGACCGGCATGTTCGCCTGCCCGCACGACGAGAGTTCGCCACAGGCGGCCAACCACTTCCCGCACGGCCCGCAGTTGCCGCCACTCCTCCAGGCCGGAGAGCACGGGGTCGCATCGGTCGGCATCGCGGAGAGCTGCGTTGACGTCCTTCGCGCCCCGGCGGGCGCCGGCGAGTAGCGTCGAGCTCGGCGAGGCCGGCCCTGTAGGCCCACCCAGCGTCGGGGCGACCTGCCGCCACCGAACCTGCAGCGCCTCGACATCGGCTTCCAGCGCCACTCGCAGATCCTCGGCCGTGCTGCGCCCCTCGGGCACGTTGTCCTTCCAGGCTTCCATCACCTGGCGAAGCTGCGCCTTGAGATCGGGCAGCCCGGCCCCGTCCGCAACGGGCCGAGCGCCTACTGGCTCAGCCGCTTCCTGCTCGGTCCACAAGGGCAGCTCATCCGCCGCCCAGCCCCCTTCGAGTCCGGCCGAGGCCGCGTCCTCCTCGGCCATCCGCTCCCAGATCCTCTGATCATTCGATGGAGGAACACCAAGAATCAGATCCTCCCGCTCCGCCGGCTTCAGTGGTCGCATTCGCCCTCTCCCACACGACAATCCACATGTACGTCTATCTGCGCTGACGAGGAGTAGAGCGTCCCGAACGAGCCCCGCTCCCCTCACGCTACGTGAGCCCCGGTGTAGCACACGCTTACCGGTTTTTTGCCGATCAACGCGACGACCGGATCCGAACTCAATGGCCGCCCCGCCACTCCAATGATCGCTACGTCAAATCGCAGACAGACAATTCACTCCACGGTTGTACAGGAGCGGAGCAGGTATGACGCCAACAGCCCTCGTCAGACCAACCACCAGGCCCGAGCCGCACCTCAAGCTCGCCGAGAATCCCCACCTGAGAAGTGAGCGAAGTCAGCAATAACTATGAACAGCGAGTTAGTGGTTATTGTTACAATTTAATCCTTCGCGCGGCTGTCAGATTCGGCGGTCTCGTTGCACTGTGCCTGTTCCAGATCCGGTGCGGCAGACAGTGGCGAGCCTCCGTCGACCGCGGCGCTGAGCTGCTGTGCCGCGCCGGTCGGGTCGCCCTTTCACGGCAGCACCTCGCCCGCGTGGACCGCCACCTCATGCGACGTCGGCTGGTGCAGACGGCTCCGGGGCGCCGAGGTCCACCATCAGCTCGCTGGTGACGACCTGGACGACGTGGTTGCGCGCGTAGTCGGCGACGGCGAGAGCAGCTTCGGTCCCACGCGCTCCCGGCGCCGTCGCCGCTGCCGTGGACTGCGCACTCGGCCCCTGAGGAACGGACCATTCGGTGTGCACCCATCGTCGAGCGCGTGACTGGCAAATTGCCAATTCTGTTGCCGTACACATGCCGCGCACCGTCCAGCCAGGCTAAGCTGACGAAACGTCAGAGTCCACGAACCACGGCTTCACGGAGGGATCGATGGCGCCCGCCGTCCCACAGCAGCCGCTCGCTGCGCGCAGCAGGTTCGGCGCCGATCTTCGACACCGGCGTGAAGCCGCCGGCTGGACAGCCGAAGAGGTCGGCGCTCGGATCGGATGCAGCACCTCCAAGGTCACGAGAATCGAGACCGGCAAGCGCAGCGCCACCCCGGCCGACTTCGAGGCCCTCATGGACCTCTTCGACGTCGCCGAGTCGGACCGGGACCGGCTGGAGGCGCTCTTCCGTCGAGGTCGGGCCCGCACGACCATGTGGTGGGACGCCTACGCGGACGTCCTCAGCAGCAGGTACACGGAGTTCATCTCGTACGAGCACGAGGCCGCCGCCGTGGCCGAGTACCAGATCGCGTACATACCGGCCCTCCTGCAGACCGAGGCCTACGCCCGCGCCGTCACCGAGGTCGGCTTCGCTGCACTCGGCCCGGACCAGGTCGACAGCCTGGTCGAGGTCAAGACGATGAGGCAGCGTCGTCTGCACGACGAGGCCCCGCTTCGCCTGACGGCCGTCATCACCCAGGCCGCGCTGGAGTTCGAGGTGGGAGGGCCGTCCGTCCAGGCAGCCCAGCTCCGTCATCTCCAGGACCTCTTCAACCTGGAGTCCGTGGACCTTCGGGTCGTCCCCTTCGACAGAGGGGCCGAAGGAACGTTGACCGGCGCATTCACCCTCTTCCAGGGCGAAGGCCAGGACTCGCCGGACACCGCCTTCGCCGAGGCCGTCACGGGCACGATCGTGGTGGACGACGCGCTCGGACTGCGGCGTCTCGCCCGCCTCCATTCCTACCTCCTGCGCGCCGCCCTCGGCCCTCAGGAGTCCCTGGCCCTGATCGAGCAGACTGAGAGAAGACTGACCGCATCATGATCGACACCAACCTCCTCTACTCCGTCCCGCTCGACAACGTGCTGTGGCACAAGAGCAGTTACACCGCGAACAACGGCAACTGCGTCGAGCTGGCGGCCGTCCCGGGGCTGCCGGCCATCGCCATCCGCGACTCGAAGAACCCGGGGCTCCCGGCGCTCCGGTCCGGCGCCGGCCAGGTGCGCTCGTTCATCCACGCGCTCGCGGCCGACACCTTGGTCGAAGCGTGACGACGTACGAACCGGAGGCCAAGGCCGACCTCTACACGCTCGACCTCAGCGGGGCTCGATGGATGGCGGCTCCGGACAGCGATCCCGCGGACCGCCTGGAGGTCGCCCACCTTCCGCACGGCGCCACCGCGCTCCGGCACTCGACCACGCAGAAGGTGCTCCTGTTCACCGCGGCGGAGTGGACCGCCTTCGTCCGGGGGTGCCAGGACGGCGAGTTCGACTCGGACATCGACGCGGCCGAGCACCAGGCGATCTGCGCTCGGGCCGTCCGGCCTTGACGAAGGCGCCGGGCCCGCCCCGGCCCATGCACGGAACCGCTGGTTCCCCGTACAGGTGAGGAAATCTTCCCGGCGTTGGGGACAACGAGGTCGTCCCCAACGCCGGTCGAAGGGGGCGAGATGGCAGCACGGCCCAACACGCTGCACCCGGAGCGTTCGCCCGAGGAGTGGCTGGGCAACGAGATCCGGCAGTGGCGCGTCCTGAGGGGCTACGGGCAGGACGAGCTCGGCGCCTTGGTACACCTCAGCGGCGATCTGATCGGCAAGATGGAGCGCGGTGAACGCAGGTGCCTGCCGCATCACGCCGAGGCGCTCGACATCGCGCTGGACACCGGCGGAGCGCTCGCCCGCGGCCTCGTGCTGGTGAACATGCGAGCGGCCCTTCGTGTCGGGGGTGACTCCTCCGTCGCGACCACGCCGGCGGTCCTTCCCTCGGCCGCGTCCATGGACGGCATGAGCCCGATCACGGCCCCGGTCTTCCGCCTCGACCCGGAACCGAATTCGTCGGTGCGTCCGGGGGACATCTCCCACGTCGAGTCCGCCGCAGCCGTCCTGCGCAGCTGGGACAACCTGCACGGCGGAGGCGGCCTCGTCCGGGAAACCGCCGTCGCGCATCTTCGGTGGGTCAGAGGCCTGACCGAGGCGCAGTGCGGCAGCCCGCTACGACCGAGGTTGCTCACCGCTGCGAGCCGTCTCGCCTGCGCCGCCGGCGCCGTTCTGCTCGACACGGGCGAGTTCGCCGAGGCCGGCCGAAACCTTCGATGGGCGACGGAGCTTGCGGAGGAGGCGAGCGACTGGTCCGCCCGTGCTGTCTCCTTCAACCTGCGCTCCCGGCTCGCCACCTGGTGCGAGCAGTACGAGGACGGCGTGACCCTGGCCGAGTTGGGCCTCGTCCGGTCCGACCGACTCACCCCCGCCGAGCGGGCCATGCTGAACAACGCGGCGGCACGAGGGCACGCCCGGCTGGGCAATCGTCAGGCGGCCCTCGCGGCCGTCGGACGGTCCGACGAGGCGTACGCCCAGGTCCGCGCTGCCCAGGAGTCCCCCTGGATGAGCTACTACGACGACGCGCAGCACCACGGCGACACCGGCCATGCCGTCTACGACCTCGCACTCGCCGGTCACGCGGTAGACGATGCGCTCGACCGGCTCAGGAAGGCCGTCGACGGACACTCCCAACCGTTCGCCCGGTCCAGGACCTTCAGCCGGACCAAGCTGACCGGCCTGCTGCTGGTCGTCGGAGACCCCGACGCCGTACTCCCGGAAGCCGAACGAGCCGCGGCCGAGGTTGCCCAGCTCCGGTCGCACCGGGCCATGCGGGAACTCCGGGAGCTGGCGAACATCGCACGTCGGTACGAACGGCACAGCAGGCTCCAGGGCCTGCACCTCCATATCGCCGCTACGGTAGGCGGGTGACTACTGCCAGCGGTTCCCACGCCGTCCTACTCAGGGCATGTGCCGAAGCCGGTCTGTCCGCCGCCGGCGCCGAGCTGATCAGGCTGGGCGAGAACGCGTTGTGGCGACTGCCCGAAGGTGTGGTGGCCCGGGTCGCCCGCACCGGCCAGTGGCCCGCGGCCGTGCAGGAGATCGCGATAGCCCGGTGGCTCCACGAGAGCGGCCTGCCCGTCGTCCGTCCGCTGGAAGCGTTCTCCGTCCCCGTCCTCGTCGGCGACCGGCCGGTCACCTTCTGGCACGAGCTGCCGCCGCACCGACCGGGCACCGGGGCCGACATGGCTCCGCTGCTTCGCAGGTTGCACGATCTGCCCGTACCCGAGCACATCGACCTCGGCCTCCTCGACCCGCTCGTCCGGATCGCCGAGCGGATCGACGAGGCGGTCACCCTCGATGACCGCCAGCGCGGTTGGTTGCGGGGGCACCTCGCGGACCTCCAGACCGCCTGGGACGAGCTTCCGCCCGGACAGCCACTGTGCGTGGTCCACGGAGACGCCTGGGGCGGCAACACCGCCGTCACCCCGAGCACCACCTACCTGCTCGACTTCGAACGCTCTTCGCGGGGCCGGCGCGAGTACGACCTCGTGACGATGGCCGCGGGCTTCACGAGCTTCGGCAGCGTCACCGCCCAGCAGTACGAGGCGATCTGCGCCGCTTACGGCGCCGACGTGACGGAGTGGCCGGGCTACCAGGTCCTGCGCGACGTCCGCGAGCTGCGCGTCACCTGCTTCGCACTCCAGCTCGCTGCGGCCGACCCTGCCCGGCATCGCGACCAGGCCCACTATCGCCTCGCCTGTATCCAAGGCCGGGAAGGCCCCCGCCCGTGGGGCTGGATGGTTATCTGAACTTCAGCGGCCTCCATTGGCCGTCCGTCCGCGCGGCCATTCTTGAGCTTCCTTCATCGGTACGAGTGGGGCTGCCTCATACCGGTTTCCCGGCTTTGCACGCCTTCACGCTTGTCCGCTTCCGTTGATGGGGACAATTCGGCTGCCCCGTGATGGGGACACTCGGGCTGTCCCCATCAGCCCCCTCCCGCTCGCACCGCCTCCTTGGTCACTCTGAACGTGTCGGAGACGCCGCCCCGGCGCTCCCATCGGGTCCCAGCCGGTCCACGCGCTTCGACCCCACCTCCCCCACGTTCGTTCTGGCCGAGGAGACTCACGTGTTGCGCCATCCGCAGTTCCTGGAGGACCTGGTCACCGGCAACGCCGACGTCCTCGCCGCCATCCACGTCAGCTCCGAGGGGCTGGTCCTGGGCACCTCGCCCGGGGTCGGCAGGGACGAGGCCGACCACTGGGCCGCCGTGATGGCGGCGCTGCAGGCCGTGAGCAACCGCGGCGCCGAGATCATCGGGCACCGCGCGGCCGAGGCCGGCCCGTGGGGCCACAGCGCGGTCGAGGTCCGGTCCGGCTGCACGCTGATCCTGGTCGGCGCCTGCGGCAACTCGATGCTCGCCGTGGTGTGCGGGAAGGCCGCCCAGCTGGGTGGCATCGGCGCCCAGCTCATCGAACTCGCGGACAGCACCCTCATGACGGCGGCGGCCGCGTGATCCCCACCTCGGACCACCCCCGGCGACCGTTGCCGCTGCCCGACCTCTTCGGGGACGTCCACGTCCCCGACCCGCTCAGTCCTGGCATGCCGGGATTGATCTCCCACCTCGCACGATGCCACGCTCGGGTCACGATCTCGCCCATGGCGACAGGTCTCCGACCCGACCTGGTGCAGCAGCTCCGGCGCTCCGGCGCCGCCCTTCGGACGACCGGCCCGAGGACGGCCTCGCTGATCTGGGGTGGGGACAACACCGTGGTCCACGAGGTGCTGGACCACGCCGTCGGCCGAGGCCTTCCGATACTGGGCTACGCGCGGGCCGTAGAGCTGGTGGCCGCTACGGCGCCGATCACGGTCGCCGTCGCCGGCAGCCACTCCACCACCCTGGCCGCCGCCGCGCTCACCTGCGCGCTCGTCGGCCGCGGCCCCGGGTGGATCCTCGCCGAGGCGCCCAAGGACGACTCCGCCGGCTACGACGGCGACGGAGAGCTCCTGGTGGTGGACCTCTGCCCGGACAGCTCCGGCCACGACGCCTCGCCGCCCGGTTGGCGCTTCCGCTCCCTCGGCGAAGGACTCAACCCGTCCGTGACGCTGATCACCGCCGCGGATGCGGCACCGCCGTGCTGGTGGAGCCAGCAGGAGGCGCTGGACCAGATGGAGGCCCTCGCACGGCGGAGTGAAACGGTGGTGCTGTGGGCCGCCCAGCCCGGTTGCCAGGAGCTCGCGGACCGGCTGCGCCGACGCCGCCCGGGCCCGCGGGTGGTGACCGTCGGCCACGGCGCCGACGGAGACGAGAGCATCCTCGCCGCCAGTTCCACCGGCACGGTGATCCGGTACGAGACCGGCTTGCACGAGCCGGGCCCCGAGTCCCTGGTCGCCTCCCTCGTTCAGGAGGGCGACCTGGTCCTGACCATCGGCCCCCACACCGCCCGGCAGATCGGGCCTTCGCTGCTCGCCGTCCTCGACCGGGCGCGGTCGGCCCGGTAGCCCCCTGCCGCTCCATCCCCTGTTTCCCTTGGAGATCCGCCATGCCCACCTCCCCTCCCGCCATGCCGACCGACCCTGACGTCGCCCGCGCGCTGGACGTCCGGGAGAGCGCAGCGGACCTCTACGGGGACACCGTGCTGAACACGCTCGGCACCCCCAAGCGCATCGTCACCGTCCGCCGGGCGCTTGAGCACCAGCTGATCGATCCGGCCTGGGACGTCCTGGCCGAACTCACCACCCCCGTGGCGGCCGATTCGGGCCAGGGCCGCACCCGGCAGTACCGGACGAAGGGAGAGAGCGCTGGACCCGTAGGTAACACCCTGGCAAAACTCCAACACCGCTCCGATCCGATGCACCGCACCGTCGCGATGCTGCGATCCGCGCGCGGCCTGGCCGTGCACCTCGGTACGCTGGCGGGCCTGCCGGACGTACCCTCGCCGCGCGAGGTCCTGGCCGGGGCCACGCCCTGCGGGCCGTTGCCGATCGTTGTACGGCTGGTGCACCAGGCTCTGGCACTCTCGGTTCCGCGCGCGCTGGTGGTCCCGGCGGCAGCGGTCCAGGAATTCGCCGCGCCTCGGCCACCGCCGCTGGACGGCCCACGCCATCGAGGACCTCGGGCAGGCTGCCGAACGCAGCGGACTGCCCGAGGTCGCCGCCAGCTGGTACTCCGCCAACCAGGACCCGTACCGGGACCTGGGCAGCACCCGCGACGTGCAGCGCCTGCACGCCCGGCTCCTCGCACTGCCCACCCGATGAGCGCCGATCACCGCCCTCGCGGCCCACCCCTCGTACACGCCCCGACAGCCCACACCGCCGGGCAACGCACCTGGCCTCCAGACATTTCCAGGAGAAAAATGATCTTCCGCACCATGGCCGCCGCCGCAATCCTCACGTTCTGCGTGACGATCGTCTCCTCCGCGCCCGCCCAGGCCGCTGAGCCGGACATGCCGATCTGGACCGCCCCCTCCGCCGAGAGTCTCCCGATCTGGACCTCGTCCGGCCAGTGATCAATCCGGGGTGCTGCTCTGCACGCCGAGCAGCACCCCTACCTCGGCGTTTCAGTCCGGGCTTCTGACCACCAGCTCAAAGGATGTGGGTCCGCCGTGTTCCTCGCTGTCCCGCTGTCGGATGGGGAATCAGGCCGCTATCTCGGCTCGCAGCTGTTCCAGGGCACCGTCCGCCTGCTGCTTGACGTCGGGCAGACGGCGGCCGGCCCGCGCCGCGCGCTGGAGCTGGTGCGGCAGGCGGTGGAGGGTCGCGCCGTCAACCGCGGCACTGAGCCGTTGCGCCGCGCCGGTCGGGTCTCCCTTCGCCAGCA
Source organism: Kitasatospora sp. NPDC004799 (assembly GCF_040609095.1). Lineage (NCBI taxonomy): Bacteria > Bacillati > Actinomycetota > Actinomycetes > Kitasatosporales > Streptomycetaceae > Kitasatospora > Kitasatospora sp. NPDC004799. The sequence continues at coordinate 14,023 of NZ_JBEXJK010000027.1, read as the reverse complement.
GCACCTCGCCGGCGGTGATCGCCGCGATGATCCGCCACTGCGGGGTCGCTCCGAGGACGGCGTCCGGTGCTCGGTCCAGCTGCCGGACCGCTTCGGTGACCCGGCCGGTGCCCATGAGACCGCGGAGGCGGACCTCGTGGAGGGTGAACTCGGAGAACAGTGCGGTGGGCGCCACTTCGCGCAGAAGCCGACAGCCGTCATCGATCGCGGCGTCGAAGACGCCGGCGTCCCCGGCAGTTCCGGCAGCACGGGCGAGCAGGACGACGGCCTCGGCACGTTCGGAGTCGGTGCGGGCGATATCGCGGGCCTGGCCGAGCCGGTCCAGTGCGGGCAGGTGCAGTCCGGCCTTGCGCAGTTCGTTCCCGTGGTGACGAAGTGCGTGGGCGTGCAGCGCCGGATCGCCCACCCGCCGGGCAACGCTGAGTCCCTTGCCGGTCCAGCGGGCGGCGGTGGCCAGGCGCTCCTCCGGCAGCACGTGACCGAGCGCGACGCCGAGGCCGACACGAGCTCTGGCGAGCAGGCGCAGGGTGTCGAGGTCGATGTGACCGTCCGCGGTCCGAGCCTCCAGACGGGCGACCAGCGGCCACAGCTCGGCAACCGCGGTGGTGGCCTGGCCGGCCTGGCGGGCGATCTCCGCCAGGCGCAGCACGGAGTCGGCAAGCTGGATCACGAGCTGATGGTCTGCGTCGGCTTCGTCGGTGATGCCGACGCAGTGCGGTGGAAGGCCGAGGCGTTCGGCGATGTGGCGCAGGGCTCCGACGTCGGTGATGGTGCGCGAGCCGGTCTCGATACGGCAGACGTAGCTGGTGGAGTAGCCGAGCAGGTCGGCGAGTTCCTGTTGCGGCAGGCCGTGGAGTTCCCGGTAGAGCTGAAGGATCTCGGGCAGGGCACGGCGGCGCAGGATGTCCTGGGCTCTGGGGGTGGTCCAGTGCCAGCGAATTCCGCCGTAGAGGTCGATCCCGGCCACGGGTCAGACCTGGTCGTGCAGTTCGTACCAGCGGGCGATGGAGTCCTTGTAGCCCTGCGGCATGACCAGGACGGGTACCTCGTCGCGGTGGAAGAGGCCGGCTTCCTTGTGCTCGTGGCTGACGACCGGGGGCTGGTGTGCGTCGGCGGCAGCACAACCGTAGGTGACGATGAAGACCTTGCGGCCGGGGATCGGCTCGTACATCCACACGTCGAGCAGTGGGCCGGCGGTCGCCGTCCAGCCGCTCTCCTCGTGGATCTCGGTGGCCACCCGCTGTTCGGGGGTTTCCGTCCCCTCCAGCTTCCCGCCGGGCAGCTCCCATTCCTGACGCTCGTTCTTCAGCAGCAGCACCCGCTGCTGCGGGTCGAGTACGACGCCCTTGATGGAGATCGGGAAGGTCGGTGGCACGTAAGGCTGTTCGGTCTGTCCGGTCATGGCTTCTTCCGGGGCGCGCGGGCGGTCACGGGCCCGTCGAAGGTAGCAGTTGCGGGGTCGCGCGGTGCCCCGCTGCCCGACGATCTCGCTTTGACAATCTGTCACTTTCCATCGGGGCGGCGGGGCGTGGAGAGTGTGTCGCCTCCCACCCACTCGGTCCCATGAGGGGGATCCACCATGCCGTCTTCCGACACCAACGGCACCAGCGGCGAGGAGTTCACCGCTCGCATGCTGGACGGAGCAGCGCGCGAGCACGCGGGAGCGGTGCTGCGCGAGCACGGGATGCTGCGGCTCGCCAGGCTGGGCGGGCGCGACGACGTGCTCCTCGCGGCCAGCCGGTTGATGTCCTCGCTGTGGAAGCACCGGGACGCCGACCCGGACTCGCTGACCGTCATCCGCGACACCGGCCGCCACGACGGACGGCCGGGTTTCGCCGGACTGGGACGCGAAGCTCTGGCGCTGCACACCGAGTGCGCGCAGCACCCGATCCCGCCCCGGCTGCTCCTGCTGGCGTGCGCGCGGGCCGGCAACACGGGCGGCGAGAGCCTACTGGTGGACGGCCAGGCCGTCCTGGCCGATCTGGCTGTACACCACCCGGCCGCCATCGAGGCGCTCTCCGCGGAGCGGGCCGCGTACTTCGGCGGATCGAGCGGTCTCTTCGCGCCGGTCTTTCGGCAACTTCCAGGCGAACGATGGCAGTTGCGGCTGCGGCAGGACGACCTCGCCCGCTTCTCCCCCGACGCCGAGGTGCACCTGCCGGCCCTGCGCCAGGCCATCGACCGGAACACCCGCCAGGTGCGCCTCGCCCCCGGGCAGGGCGTCGTGCTGGACAACCACCGCTTCCTGCACGGTCGCACCGCTTTCTCGGGCGAGCGGCTGATCCTGCGCGCGCTGGGCGAACCGCACCCCGCGCTGGGCCTCGGCCCCGCCTTCCCCGCGCCGTGGTCCACGTCGCGCCTTGCAGCACAGCTGACGCTCGACATGCGGCGCTGCCGCCCCACCGTCTCCTGGTGACGCGGGGTGCATCCCGCACCCCGGCTCCAGGTCCCACAAGGGAAACCCTCAAGGAGGAGCCACCATGGCTCAGAAGGTCACGGCCGAGTCCAAGGCCACCGAGCCCGCCGTCGGCGGCGACGAGTTCGACCTCGACGTCCGTGCCGTCGAGACCATCGACGCGGCCAGTCTGGAGGTGCTCACCGACGACGGCTGCGGCAGCACCTGTGGCGCCTGCACCACCGGGTTCCACTGATCCAGCCGGCGGTGCCGCCGGAAGCAGCCCTTCTTCCGGCGGCACCGCCGCCCGCCACCGACCGGTATCCGCTTCCCACGACCGAGGTCAGCCATGCGCCGCTCCGCTCCGCCAGCTTCCTACCGCGCCGCAGACGTGGCACTCGTCCGCGCCGTCGCCCACCCCGAACTCCCCTCTCCCGTCTGGCCGGACCTCACCACCGCCGACTGCAACCAGGTGCCAGGGCAGGTCGAGTGGCTGCGCGCGCTGTGGGCCGACGAGAACCTCGCCGAGGCACTCATGCTCGCCAGTCCCGCTCTCGCCTGCCAGGTCACGCAGTTGATCCGCGCTGAGGCTCCGGTGCCGCGGGAGGTCCGGCGCGCTGCTCTGTCCACCGCCCGCTACCTGCTGCGGGCGAGCGGGCGACCGACCCCGTTCGGATATTTCGCCGGCGTCCAGGCAGCGGTCTTCGGTCCCCGAGCTGAGCTGCGCTGGGGCCTCGACCACCACACCGCGGTGGCCCCCTCGGCCGCATGGCTCGCCCACCTGGTCCGCCGGTTGGAACGGGTCCCCGCGCTGCTCGCGCGGCTGGACGTGGTCGCGAACGACGCCGCCCACGTGTGCGGCGACCGGCTCGTCATCCCCCACCAGGCGCTCGACCGTCCCGGGGGCGACACGAGCCCGATGGAGGTGAGCCTTCGATACACCCGCCCCATCGCATTCGCCCTGGCCTGCGCCCGCCACCCGGTCCCGTTCGGGGCGTTGGCCGGCAAGCTCGCCGCCCTCGCACTCGGAGACCGGGAACTGCGCCACCGGGCCGAATCCGCCCTCGCCACCACCCTGCTGGACCCGGGGGCGCTCGCCGCGACCACCGACCTCTCCGCCTGCCACGGCTACGCCGGGCTCGCCCACATCGCCCACCGCGCCGCCGCCGACGCCCTCCCACGCAACGCGGCTCGCCTCCGCTCCGCTGCCGTCCTGCTCCTGGACACCGCCCACCCGCCTCGCACGGACCCCTCCGAACAGGCATACCGCCTCCTGGCGTCGACGGGGCCCGGGCTCTTGGAAGGCGCCGCCGGCACCGCCCTCGCTCTGCTCGCCCCCGCCACCGGCACCGCGCCGGTGACGCACTGGGACGCATGCCTCCTGACCGCCTGACCGCCTGGCTGCCTGGCCGCCTGACCAAGGACACCATCGATGACCACCGGCTGGATCCAGCACACCGTCGCCTTCGCCGACCCCGCCACCGTCGAACAGATCACCGCCCACCACCTCCCCCCCGTTCTCGTCCACTCCCAGAACTCCGGTTCCCTGGAAGGCTGGTGGTACATGCGCAAGCACGGGCTGCGGCTGCGCTACCGCGCCGACGACCCCGCCCCCGTCGTGACGGCGCTTCTGGACACGCTCGCCGAGGAGGGGCTCATCAAGCGCTGGGCCACCGTGGTCTACGAGCCGGAGACCGAGGTGTTCGGCGGCCCCGAGGCCATGGAGATCGCCCACCGGCTCTTCCACGCCGACAGCCGACACCTGACGGCCCGCGCCGCCCGGCCCGATCCGCCCGCCCTCGGCCGCACCGAAACCTTCGTCGTCCTCACCTCCACCCTGCTCCGCGCCGCCCACCTCGACCGGTACGAACAGGGCGACGTCTGGGCGAAGTTCGCTGCCACACGCCCCGAGCCGCCGGCCCTCGCCCCCGAGCGAACCATCGCCCTGAACGCCGCGATGCACCGCCTGATGACCCTCGACACCCGCCGACTCGCCGAGCCCGGCGAGCCACTCGCCGGACACGCCGCCTGGGTCGACGCCTTCGAGAAGGCTGGGCAGGACCTCGTCCGCACGGCCCGCGACGGCCGCCTCACCCGCGGACTACGCGCCGTGCTGGCCCACCTGATGATCTTCCACGCCAACCGAGCCGGCGTACCCGTCGAGCGCCAAGCCGCGGCCGCCGCACGGGCGTTGGACACCGTCTTCCACTCCGGCGAGGACCCCGAGCCCTCGCAGTCCACCATCCGCACAACCACTAGGGTCGCCCACGTGACTACGCTCAGCAACAACACCGCAACCCCGACCGCCGACCAGCTGCGCGACGCCCTCACCGACCGCCTGCTCGGCCGGGGCGCGATCCGCACGACCGCGGTCGAGGGCGCCTTCCGCGCCGTCGCCCGCGAGCACTTCCTGCCCGGTTTCCCCCTGGAGGCCGCCTACGCCGACAACCCCACCTACACCAAGGCCGACGGGACCGGCACCCAGATCAGCGCCGCCTCCCAGCCCGCCATCGTCGCCCTGATGCTGGAGCAACTCGGCGCCCGGCCCGGCGAGCGCGTCTTCGAGGCCGGGGCCGGGACCGGCGTCAACGCCGCCTACCTGGCCACCCTCGTCGGCCCCGATGGGCACGTGGTCGCCGTGGACATGGACGACGACCTCGTCGACGGCGCCCGCAAGCACCTCGCGGACGCCGGGATCACCAACGTCGACGTGGTCCTCGGCGACGGCGCCCTCGGCCACCCCGCCGCCGCCCCGTACGACCGGGTGATCGCCACGGTCAGCACCAGCGAGATGCCCACCGCCTGGCTCCAGCAGGTCAAGCCGAGCGGCCGGATCGTCCTGCCGCTGCGCCTGCGCGGCACCGCCTCGCGCACCATCGCCTTCGAACGCGGAGCGAACGGCTGGGTGTCGGTCGACGACCAGCTCGCCGTCTTCATGCCACTGCGCGGCAGCATGGACGACGCCCGCCGCACCGTCGCCCTCACCCACCAGGGCGACGTCACCCTCCAAGTCCACAAGGACCAGAACGACGCGGTCGACGCCGACCTGCTGCTCGGCGTCCTCGACACCGAGCGCCACGACGTCTGGACCGGCGTCACCATCCCGGCCGGCACCACCTACGAGTACCAGGACCTGTGGCTGGCCCTGCGCCTCCCGAACTCCCTGATGCGGATGAGCGTCACCGGCACCGCCCGCGAACGCGGCATCAGCCCCATGTTCGGCTGGGGTGCCATGGCCACCGTGAACCACGGCTCCTTCGCCTACCTCACCCTGCGCCCCAGCGAGCCCGACGCCGAAGGCCGCAAGACCTACGAGACCGGCGTGATCGGCCACGGACCGGCCGGCGCCGCCCTCGCCGACCTCGTCGCCGAGGAGATCCGCACCTGGAACACCGGCTTCCGCAGCCGGAAGCCGCGCTTCGAACTCCCCGACAGCCCCGCCACCGCAGACCCGAACGCCGGCCGCTTCGTCCTGGACCGCCCCCACCACCCGATCACCGTCATCTGGGAGTAGCCCGCATGCACCCGACCGGCCCCGTCGCCCGGCGCTTCCCGCTGGTCGCCCGCCACCGGCCCGCGTGCCTGCCCCTGACCGCCCGTGTCGGCCGGCTCCACGAGCTGGCCGACACGGCCTTCCGGCTGGCCGATCCGGGCCTCGCATCCACCGTCTTCAACCAGGCAGCCCTCCTCGCCTCGGACCTCGCCCTACCCGGCTACGCCCGCGAGCTGTGCCACCGCCACGCCACCCTCTACCTCACCCGCGGCCCGCTCCCCGCCATGAGCGCCATCCGCGGCCTCGAACCCGTCGTCAACCTCGCCCGACTCCACATCCGCGCCGACCACCACCAGCACGGCCACCAACTCCTCCTCGACCTCTACCACGCCGTCACCACCGCCACCGAGACCACCCTCGACGGCATCACCGTCCCCGCCCACCTCACCGAGACCGGCGAGCAACGGCACGAAGTCCGCGCGTGGCTGTGGCGCGTCGTCATCGCCGACGGCACCCGCGCCCTCACCACCGCCGGCCGCTGGACGGACGCCCTCCACCACATCGAGGAGCACCGCGGCATCGGCCGGCGCATCCTCGACGGCCGCCAAGTCGCCGTCCTCGCCCGCGCCACCAGCGGCGAGCTCCCCGGCGCCCTCGCCCTGCTGGCCACCACCGAACCGGGCGCCGCGTGGGAGGACGCCGTCACCGCCGTCCTCACCGCGCTGTGCCGCCCCGGCGACCGACACCCCGCCGAAACCGCGATCGACCACTGCCTCGCCCTCGAACCGGCCGAGGGACTCGCCGTATTCACCACCCGCCTCGCCCTCACCGCGATCGACGCCGCCGGCCCGGACATCCCCGCCAGCCGAAACCTCATCGAGCAGCTGACCAGCCGAACGAGTGAAACGGGCGACGGCTACGCACTGCGCGACCTCCTCGCCCATCGGAGCGTCCGTGACCGTCTCGAACCCGGTCGGGCAGCTGAGCTCGAACAAGCTCTCGCCGCCTGCGCACTGGGCTCCGCCTCCCTGCCCGAGCATCTCCGGGGACAGCTGGAGCACGCCCTCGCCGCCGCCCGGGACGTGCTCGAAAGCTCCCCGTTCGACCCGGGCTCGCCCAGAGGCGACCCACTTGAACGCCATACTCGAACAGCTCCATCATCGAATGTGTCCAGCTCCTGAGGCCTTCATCAACTCACCTCCACACAAACTGGCTTGGGAACCGGAGCGCGCTGGTTCGGCGCACGTGCCCACCCGCACGTCGGCTGTGGTCGCAGGCGCTGTGGTGAAGACCGGCGGCACGACCGGCGGCATGCCCGCCCGAGAGACCGAGGAGTCCTCCTGGTGATCGACTTCAACGTACTGACCGACCTGGCCGCACGCGAAGGCATCGAACGGATCGGCGTCGGCGTCGTGGTCCGGGACGCCTCGGGCCGGATCCTGATGGTCCGCAGGGCCCCGCACGACGTGCTGCCGGGCCTGTGGGAGTACCCGGGCGGCGGCCGGGAGGACGGCGAATCGGTGCCCGAAGGCGCCGCACGCGAGCTGGCGGAGGAGACCGGGCTCGCGAGCCTGCCGCTGGAGTACGTGCGGCACCTCGACTACACCAACCAGCGCGGCCTGCGCGTGCGCCAGTTCGACTTCACCACCGTCGTACCGGACGGCGCCGAGATCGTCCTCTCCCCGAAGCACGACGGCCACCAGTGGGCGTACCCGGACGCCCTGCCGCCGACCGGCGACGTGCAGCGCACGGTGATCGAATGGCTGACCCGGTGCCTGGGCATCCCGGGCTGGCGGCCCGTCGGCGGCTACCTCACCACCATCGCCTGGCCCAGCTCGTACGGGTGCTTCCTGGTCACCGACCCCCAGGGCCGCATCCTCGGCCTGCGCTCCGCCGTCAACCCGGACGTGTGGAACTTCCCCGGCGGCAACGTCGAGCACGGCGAGACCCCCTTCACCACCGCCCTGCGCGAGGCCCAGGAGGAACTGGGCCTCGACCTCGCCGCCGAGAACCCCACGGTCATCGCCCGGCGGCGCCTGGTCGCCGCCATCCACGAACGCGCGGGCACCGACCACCCCGTCCCGGCCTGCGGCTATGTCTTCGACGGCGGCATCCTCAACCCCGAGCAATAGGCCCGGATCCGCCTCGACCCGGCCGAGCACACCGAGCTCCGCTTCGAGAACGCCCACGACTGGCGACAGCTCATGACCCCCGCCCGCTACCAACGGCTCCGGCAGGTCCTGCGCGCCCGCCGCGACGGCGTCCCCCTCTACCTGGAACGCCCTACCCCCGCCGACGACGACTTCGAGGGCGTCCTCGTCTTCGTCACCGACCGCGCGGGCCGGCTGCTGATGCACCAACGCGAAGACCGGCCGGACATCCCCTGGCCCGGCTACTGGACCCCGATCGGCGGCTGGCGCGAGGCCGACGAGAACGCCGTACCCTGCGGCTCGGCGACGAGGGCCTGGCCGTCCGCATGGTCCCCGCCGACGAACTCCTCGACCTCAAGGTCCCGCCCTACGTACAGCACTACCTGCCACTGCTCACTGGGGAGGCCTCGTGACCCGGCCCGACCACACCAACGCGCCCCGCGTCACCGGGACCGACCCGCTGACGCTGGTCGTCGGTGTCCACCTCGTCCTTTCCGACGACGGCACGGTGCTGCTCGGACGGCGCCGCAACACCCGTTACGCCGAAGGCCTGTGGCACCTGCCGGCCGGGCACATGGAGCCGGGCGAGGCGGTCACCCGCTCCATGGCCCGCGAAGCCGAGGAGGAACTCGGCATCACCATCGCCGAGGACGACCTCGAACTCGTCCACACGCTGCACCACCTCGACGCCGACCGCAGCCGCCTCCAGCTCTTCTTCCGCCCCACCCGCTACGAAGGCCGGGTGCGCAACGCCGAGCCCCACAAGTGCGCGGAGCTGCGCCGGTGGCCGCTCGACCGGCTGCCCGAGGACATCGTCCCCTATACCGCGCACGCCCTCGGCGAGATCGCCCGCAGCAACCCACTGTCCACCGTCGGCTGGCCGGCATGAGCACCCCGAGCCGCCCCGGGCCCACGGCCGCCCGCATGATGACGGGGAGCAAGGAGACCCGCCTCGTCGTCGTCCGGGGGAACTCCGCCAGCGGCAAGTCGTCGGTGGCTGCCGGGATCCGGCAGCGGTTCGGTCGCGGCCTGGCCCTGGTCGCACAGGACAACCTCCGCCGGATCGTGCTGCGCGAGCGGGACCGGCCCGGCGGTGCGAACATCGGCCTGATCGACACCGTGGCACGCTACGCGCTCGATGCCGGCTACCACGTCGTCATCGAGGGCATCCTGTACGCCGACCACTACGGCGACATGCTCGCGGGCCTGGTGAGCGACCACCGCGGCGTCTCCCGCTGCTACTACCTCGACGTCCCGTTCGACGAGACCCTCGCGCGACACGCCTCGAAGGCCGATGCCGAGTACCTCGCGCAGGTCACCGAGCGGGAGCTGCGCGACTGGTACCGCGCCCAGGACCTGCTGCCCGGCGGCATCGAGACCGTCATCGGCAGCGACAGCACCCTCCACGACACGGTCGACCGCGTCATGCGCGCGACCGGTCTCACGGGGCCACCCACGCTGGACGACCCCGAGCCGGTGCTGAGACGGGTACGCCGCGGCAGGGAGGAGTAGCCCGGCAGGCTGACGGCGGGCGGGCGCACGGCAACCGCGTGCCCGTCCTCCGCCCGGCCGCCCTCACCGGGCATCAGCGAGCGCGTCTCCGCATCCCTGGGCCCGGCGAGCGGCCGGCCAGGGTCGGCCGCCTACGGGAGGGGCTGCGCCGCCGGCCGCCGATCGTGGGCGAAGTGGCCGGGCGTGCCGTCGGCGGGTGGGCGGCGGTGGCCGCGCGCCGGTCCTCGCGGTAGGCGCCATCGCCAAGCAACGTGCGGAGGCCACGTCCTCGCGCACTCACCCGCGCGACGGTTCCCGGTGGCCCGGCGGCTGTGGCGGCTCGTCCATGTGGCCGTGGCGGTAGGCCCAGGCGGCGAGCTCGACGCGGTTGCGGACGGTGAGCTTCAGCTGTGCGGCGGCGAGGTGCTTCTTGACGGTGCCGAGGGAGATGTACAGGCGGTCGGCGATCTCCGGGTTGGTGAGGCCGGAGGCGGCGGCCCGGACAGCTTCGATGAGCATGGCGGGGCCGGCGTCCTTGAGCAGGAAGCCGACCGCGCCGCCGTGCAGGGCCTCGTGCACGTACTCGTCGAGGTCGAAGGTGGTGACGACGATGACGCGGAGCGGGTCCGGGACGCCGGGGCCGGCCAGGCGGCGGGTGACGTCGAGGCCGGTGAGGCCGGGCATCCGGATGTCCAACAGGCAGACGTCGGGGCGGTGGTGCTCGGCGAGGCGCAGGGCCTCGATGCCGTCGCCGGCGTTGGCGACGACGGCGTTGGCGACGACGGCGTCGACCGGGCCGTTCCGGGCATCGCAGAAGGCGCGGACGGACCGCAGATCGGCGAGGTCGAGTGCGAGGGCCTCGGTGGTGGGGAACTCCGCGAGGATCGGCTGGCGGGGTTCCGGGTAGCGCGTCGTCGCGGACCCACCGGTTTCGGTGGTCACATCCCCGGCCCGGGTACCGGCCAGGGTTCGCCACTGGCTCGACGGGCCGGTGGTCCCGGGATCGTGGTCCATGGACGCCGACCGGCTTCCGTGGCGGCGAAGGGGCTCACGAGGATGGACGTCAGGATCGAGGCCGGGGTCGTCCCGGTCGCGGGCGTGGAGCGGGCCGCCGGCCTCGGCACGCGGACGCCCGCGTGGTACAGCGCTGACCCGGCCCGCGCGGCCGGGCTCGGCGGCTGAGGGGAGCGTCGGTGGAGCACGATCGCCTGGGCGGGCCGGACGGGACGGGGAATCCGTCGTCGCCGCGGCTCCGCGGACGCGCCCGGGAACAGGACGTACTCGACGGGCTGTTGCTCGATCTGTGCCGCGGACGCAGCCGCGTCCTGGTCCTGCGCGGGGAGTCCGGCATCGGCAAGACCGCCCTGCTCGGCCATCTGGCGGGTCGCGCCACCCCAGTGGGTCGCGTCGTCCGCACGGTCGGGGTGGAGACCGACCCCGGGATCGCGTACGCGGCTCTCCAGCAGGTGTGCGCCCCGCTGCTGAGCCATCTGGACCGGTTGCCGGCGGCGCAGCGAGCCGCCCTGGCGACGGCGCTGGCGCTGAAACCGGCGCCGGAGCCGGGACCGAGACCGGAGCCGGGGCTCGGACCGAACGACGACGAATCGCCCGGCCGGCTGCTGACCGGACTGGCCGTGCTGGGCCTGTTCGCCGAAGCCGCCGCTGTCGAGCCGCTGGTCTGTGTCGTGGACGACGCGCAGTGGATCGACGGGACCTCCGCCGCCGTCCTCGCGTTCGTCGCCCGCCGGCTCGACGCCGAGTCCGTGGCCCTGGTCTTCGCCGTGTCCACCTCGGCGTGGGCCCGCACGCCGACCAACGCCGGACTCCTCTGCGGCCTGCCGGAACTACAGGTGGACGGGCTCCGCGACGACGACGCCCGGGCGTTGCTCGACTCGGTGCTGCCCGGTCCGGTGCACCCCCGCGTGCGCGACGCGATCGTCGCCGAGGCACGCGGCAACCCGCTGGCGCTGATGGAGCTGCCGCGCGGTGAGATCGGAATCAGGAACGGGTAGGGGACATGACCGGATCGCAGCGAGTGGGCGTCACCACGGCGATGGTGGGCCGCGAGGACGAGCAGGCGGAGCTCGTCGCCTTCGTGAGGTCCGCCACGGGCCGGGCGCTCGTCCTGCGCGGGGAGGCGGGGGCCGGCAAGAGCTCGTTGCTGAACCGGGCCGCCGCACTGGCGGAGCAGGAGGGCCACGTCGTCCTCCGGGCCGCCGGTGTCGAGGCGGAGTCCGAGCTGCCCTATGCCGGGCTGCACCAGTTCCTCCATCCGCTGTTCGCCGACGTCGCGCGGCTGGACGACGGGACCCGGGCGGTGTTCGACGCCGTGTTCGGCGGAATGCCGGGCGATCCGCCGTCGGTCATGACGCTCGGCATCGCCGTTCTCAGCCTGCTGTCGCTCTCCGCCGCGCAGCGGCCGCTGCTGCTGGTCCTCGACGACGGGCAGTGGCTGGACGACTCCAGCGCCGATGTCTGCGGCTTCGTGGGCCGACGCCTGGCCGGCCGCCCGGCCAAGATGCTGGTCGCGGTCCGCACCGACCTCGCGTCCCGCTTCGACACCGCCGCACTGCCCGAGCTGCCGATCACCGCCCTCGCCGACGAGGAAGCGGAGCGACTGCTGGACCACCGGTACCCGGAGCTGAGCCGACGGGTCCGTCGAATCGTCCTGAAGCAGGCCCAGGGCAACCCGCTGGCCCTGGTGGAGCTGCCCGCCCACGTCGCCGGCCGGTCGAGCGACCTCCCGGTCGACGACCTGATCGGTCACCACGGCGTACCGTTGCCCCGACGGCTGCAACGGCTGTTCGACACCCGCATCGCCGGCCTCGACGACCGGGTGCGGACCGAGCTGCTGATGGGCGCACTCGACGGCGCCGGGACCCCGAGCGGCACCGAAGCCACCCCCGGCACCCGTTACGGCATGCGCGACGCCGAGGCGGCGGTGGCCGCCGGCCTGCTGGACATCGAGGCGGTCACCGGCGACTTCGTCTTCCGCCACCCGCTCGTGCGGTCCGCCGTCGTGCGGATGGCCACTCCCAACCAGCGCCGCGCCGCGCACCTGGCGCTGGCACAGGTGCACCGGGAGAACCTCGAACGCCGGGCGACGCACCTGGCGGCGGCGACGGTCGATCCGGACGAGGACGTCGCCGACGTCCTGGAGGCGGCGGCCGGGTCGGCGACCCGGCGCGGCGGCGCGCTGGCGGCCGTGACCTGGCTGACCCGGGCCGCCGAGCTCAGCGAGGACCACGCCGACCGCTCCCGGCGCCTGGCCGAGGCGGCCTTCGTCGCCGGTCACGCCGCCCGCCTCGGCCAGGCGCACCGGCTGGTCCAGGCAGGCCTCGTGCCCGGCTCGACGGAGTCGCCGGCCTCGGTGCTGACGGCCGCCTACCGGGCGCTCTACCAGGACGGGGACGTCCGCTCCACCCACCGACAGGTCTCGGCCGCGATCGAGAGGCTCCGGGACGGGGGGCCGGCCGTCGTCGGCGGAGCCGCCGCATCGACCGTCGGCAGAGCCGCTGCATCAACTGTCGGCGGGGCCGATGAGGACCTCACCCGGCTGGTGATCCTCCTCCTGGCGATCAGTCAGTTCAGCGGGGACCGCACCGTATGGGAGAGCACGCACGGCCTCCTCGCCTCCCTGGGCGACCGCGTCACCGAACATGCGCGCGTCTACCGCGACACGTGGAGCGATGTGACCAGGCACGGAGCAGGCTGGGCCGGGCCGGTGCGCGAGGCCGCCGCGAACCTGTCGGAGCTGGAACCCTGGGACGTCACGCGGTTCGGCGTGGCCGCGTACCATCTCGACGTCCTGAGCCACTACCGCCCCCACCTGCAACGCGTCGTGGACCGCGAGCTGGAGACCGGGGCCGTGGCCACCGGCATGGTCATGCTGCACCAGATCACGCTCGACCGGATGGCGGTCGGCGAATGGGCCCAGGCCGAGGAGACCGGGCAGCGCGGCCTGGACCTGGCGGCCGAGCACGGCCACCACCTGTTCGCCGCCCAGAGCCGCGCGTACCTGGCCCAGCTGGCGGCGCTGCGCGGGCAGGTCGAGCGGGCCCGGGACCTCCAGGCCGAGGTGGACGCCTGGGCCCGCCCGCGCGGCCTGGGGTTCCTGACCCAGCTCGCCGACTCCGCCGGCGCGACCGCCGCGCTGAGCTCCGGCGACTACGAGACCGCGTACCTCTACGCCATCGGCATCACCCAGCCGGGCGAGTTCCGGCCGTACGCGTACCAGGCCTCGCGCACCCTGCTCGATCTGGTCGAGGCCGCCCGGCACACCGGACGCGTCGAGCAGGCCCGGGCGCACGCCCTCGCCGCCCGCGACGCCGGGCTGCCGTCCGTGTCGCCCCGCCTGGGGCTGATCACCTACGGCGCGCTGGCGATGACCGCCGGGAACGAGCGGGAGGCCGCCGAGATGTTCGCGCGGGCCGAGGCCCACCCGGAGGCCGCCCGCTTCCCGTTCAAGCTGGCCCGGATCCGGCTGGCGCACGG